>SYEN01000348.1 GCA_005800795.1 Burkholderiales bacterium
TCAGATGCTACTGTGGAACGGCGTTCTCGCGCCGGCGGGTACGCCCACGTCTATCGTCAAGAAACTCAGCGATGAAATCAATCGCATCGTGAAGACCAGCGATCTTGCGCAGGCCATGGCACCACAAGGTACCTCGCCGGTAAGAACCGTCTGCTTTCACAAGCCCACTCAAACCACTCCGCCCGCCGCCTCGCTGGTGCAATCGACGGCGGCCGTGGATCCCGCCCGATGCATTTAGTATTTTTTCGATCACGTCTGGCTCTTCGAGCACGGCGACGAGCTTTAGCTTGTCGCAGCGCCAACAATGCGCAATGTCCCTATCGAAAACGCGCTTGAGTAATCGCGCCCACGTCATGCGCACTGGTATCGGAAACGGCAATACCCGATGTAATTCCATACAGCCTATTTTCCATGCGATGCACGATGCCTGCGTGATAGCATTCTTTGGCATTCACCAAGGCCCTAGCCAGCGGCGGGCGATAAGATCGTAAGTATGTGTTTTTATTGACTATTTTATGCCCCACAATTACACCAAACTGTTCACGCCCTTCACCCTCGCTGGCAAGCCGCTGAAGAACCGCATCGTGCATGCATCGATGACCACGCGCATGGGCGACAAGGGGCGCGTCACCGAGCGGCAGGTGAATTACTACGCCAATCGGGCTATCGGCGGGGCTGCGATGATTGTCACTGAGCCGTTGTCGATGGCGAAGCATCAGCGCATTCCGTACAAGGTTGTGGTGTACGACGACAGCGAGCTCGATGGTCTCAAGCGCTGGGCCGACGCGGTGGAGTCGCGCGATTGCCGTCTGCTGGGCCAGATTCAAGACCCCGGCCGCGGCCGTCACGAGGTGGGGCGCAACCCGGAGGCAGTGGGCGCCTCAGCCCTGCCCGATGATTTGAGCGGCACGGTGCCGCGCCCGATGACCATCGCAGAAATTCGCCGTATGAACGACGAGTTCGCGCAGTCAGCCGCGCGGCTGAAACGTTGCGGCTTTAGCGGTGTGGAAATTTCAGCCGGGCACGGGCATTTGTTCCATCAGTTTCTGTCGCCGTGGTCGAATGCGCGCGAGGATGAATTCGGTGGTGATCTCGCGGGCCGCACGCGCCTCATTACCGAAATGATTGCCGGCATACGCGCGGCTTGCGGCAGCGGTTTCATTCTCGGCATCAAACTGCCGGGGGACGATGGTGTGCCTGGCGGCATCGATCCTGTTGAAGCCGCTGCCATTGCCGCGCATGTCACCACAGGCAAGGCGGTCGATTACGTAACGTTCGCCCAAGGCAGCCACGCGCGTTCGCTCGAAATGCATGTGCCCGACGACCATCAACCGCGTGCGGCCTACATGCCGCTGTTCCGTCGGTTGCGAAACGCGGTGAATGGCCGGCCGCTGCTCGCGCTGGGCCGCATCACCGACCCTGCCGAGGCCGACGCGATACTCGCCAACGGTGACGCCGAGCTGGTCGCGCTGGGCCGTGCGCTAGTGGCTGACCCAGCGTGGCCCAATAAGGCGTCGCAGGGACGTGCCAGTGATATCCGCTACTGCGTGTCGTGCAACAACTGCTGGTACGTGGGCGCAGCGTTTCATCAATCGCTATCGTGTGACAACAATCCGCGCGTGGCGCATAAAGAGGAAGCCGATTATCGGCCTGCGCCCACCGCCATCAAGAAACGCGTGGTGATCGTAGGTGCTGGTGTCGCAGGCATGGAAGCCGCATGGACCGCCGCTGCACGTGGACACGATGTCACCGTATTCAGCCGTTCACGCGATATCGGTGGCAAGGCGCGGCTGCGTGCGCAACTGCCGGGCGGCGAGGCCGTCAGCAGCATATACGACTATCAGCACGCTGCCGCCTTGCGCGAAGGCGTGCAATTTGAACTGGGCGTTACCGCCACCATAGCCAATGTAGTCGCGTTAAAGCCGGACCGCGTGATTCTCGCCACGGGCGCGGACATGGTCGCACCGCGCTGGCTGCCGCCCGCCGCACGCGAGGTGGTGACCGATTTGCGCACGGCGATGCAAAACCTGCTGCCCATCAAAGCCAAGCAGCCGGGCACGGCAGTGCTCTACGACATGGATTTATCCGAAGGCACATATGCCAGTGCGGAACGGCTGCATCAACTGTTCAGCAGCGTAGTGATTGTCACCAGCCGCGATGCCATCGCCGATGAAACCTCGATGGTCACTCACCAGGGCATCAACCGCCGCCTGAGCGCGAAGGGCATTGCTGTCAGGCTGCTGTCGCAGCCGGTATGGAGCGATGCGTTTGAAAACGGCGAACTGGAAATCGCGCACGTTTACACCGGTGAAAAAACCGTGATTCGCGATGTTGCATTTTTTGCCTACTCAACCCCTCGCGCACCCGCAATCGCACTTGCAGCGCCGCTACGGGAAGCCGGTATCGACGTGCGGCTCGTCGGCGATTGCCTGGCGCCGCGTACGGTGATGGCGGCTACCGCCGAGGGACATGCTGCGGGGCATGCGGTGTAGCCACTGCCGGTTGGTCGAAGCCTTAGTCCAGCTTGATTCCCGACTCCTGCACCAGTTTTTTGAATTTTGCCTGCTCGGCCTTGATGAACGCCGCGAATTCCTCGGGCGTATTGCTCACCGGCGAGGTACCTTGTGGTGCCATGGCCTGCGCAAGATCGCTGGTCTTCACGATGCGATTGATTTCATCGCTGAGTTTCTTGACGATAGACGTGGGCGTACCCGCCGGCGCGAGAACGCCGTTCCACAGTAGCATCTGA
>SYEN01000349.1 GCA_005800795.1 Burkholderiales bacterium
AGCTTGCGGAATTTGTCGAACGCCATGTCGAGCTGGCCCTGCCCCTGAAATGCCAACCCCAGCATCCGATTGGATTCCTCCGATTCGACGTCCGCCTTTTCCTTGCCTTTCTCGGTCACGATAAAGCGTTTGGTCACCAGCGCAGCATGCCCGATAAGGAGCAGCGTCACCGCCGCCATCAACTGTATCCACAGCAGTTGCGTGGTCATCAGCGTAAAGTGAGTGGCCACCAATACAATCAACAGCGCCGCCGTCGCCAGAGCCCCCATGCGTGCGTTCAGGCGCGGCAAGGCAAGAATCAGGTACAACGCCACCACCAGCAGCACGCCGCGCTCCACCCACATGCCCCACGTGGGTGTCACAAAAAAATGTTCGCCCAGAATACTCGATACCGTGTGCGCCATGGTCAGAACAGGCGGCGTGGCAGGCGAAATCGGCGTCACTTGAGAAGCGCCCAGTCCTGCGGCTGTCGGCCCGATCAGCACAATTTTGTCCTGGTATTTCGACGCTGGAATTTTGCCGGTGATCACGTCAAAAAAGGAATCCACCGGAAACGGCGGCGCACCATCCTTGCCCGAATAGAAAAACGTGTTCATGCGCATGCCGTCGTCAGTACGGATTTTCAATCCGCCGACTTGCACCGCCTCATCAGGTATCACCTTGATATCGTTCAGTTTCAGATTCAGGCTGCGTGCTGCAACCATGACCGCCAGTGAAGGAAACGCGCGTTCGTAATGGCGCACCAGCAGCGCCTCGGAACGCACCGCGCCATCGACATCGACCAGCGTATTCAGATGTCCCATACCACTGGCCGAAGCGGCAAGATCGGGCACGGGAAACGTCGGATTGATGCCATGCGTGAGATTGGGCACGGAAGGCACACTGCCGTCGGTCGCATATTTGGGCAGCGCCTTGTCCGGATTGCCGAGCGGTTCAGCGAACTGCTCAAACACAAACGGCAGCATCACGTTGCCCGCCCTGGTGAATCTCGCCGCGAGCTTGCGGTCGGCATTGAGCGCTCCCTCTGCCTCAAGCAATAGCGCGCCGAAGCGTTCCATATCAGGAGTGCGCGGGGCTGCGGCGCCGCCGGCATTGTAAATTTCCATCAGCTTGTTGATGTACGCCAGCCCCGGATCGATTTGGGGCTCGAAGAAAAACGCGTTGTTGGAAATTACCTTGGCCTTCGCACCCGCCAATATACCGGTCATTTTTGCGTGCACTTCGCGCGGCCAAGGCCAGCGGCCGATGTTGTCGATGCTCTGCTTGTCGATCGCGATCACGGCCACCTTGTCGGAAGGCGTACGCGAAGCCGCCTTGACACCAAGGTCATAGGCCTTGCGCTCGAGGCTTTGCACCAGATCGGTATTGATCGCCGCCAGCACTAAAAGCGTCACCAGGACGCTCAAAAACCAGTCAGCTTTCCAAAAATCGAGTTTCTTCATGCCCAATTCGGGGATGTCAGCGGGAACTACTGATATTTATCATGAACAAGATAACGCAATTAACTGATTTTGTTTACTCTTTTTTAAATTTGTGGGTATTTTTGCTTGGCCGTGATGCGCGCCCGCAACGTTTACGTAGCGCGATGTTTTTCGCCCCCTTTCGTCTGCACCAGGCGAGTCAATAAGGCATGCCTAACCCTGACAAAATAAATATCAATAAAAACAGATACTTACATAAAAATGAGGTCAAATAAAATGCCATGCTGGGCATGGCATTTTTTGCGTCAGTCGGAAAACGGGCTTGCCGACTAAGCGTGGACTGAAGGGTGCTAAGGGGAGCTGAAGAGTATTGAGGGACGTTTACGCTTTAAGCCCTTCTATCCATCATCTTTCAGGCGTCAAACACCATGCCGTTGGCGACGCCGTTCGTTTTCGCAAAATCGCCACCGGAGACTTTTTTGCCGTCTTCGCCCCGAGCGCGCAGCACTTCGATCGTGCCGCCCTGGGCGGTCACGCGAAAGCTCTTGTCGTTGACTCCAGACACCTCGCCCATCTTGCCGGCAACGTCCGCAAAGCGGCGGAACAGGTGTTTTTTGGCATCGAAAATCTGCACTTTCTTGCCGTTGAGCATGGTCCACGCGCCCGGCGCCGGATTACAACCACGAATCATGTTGTAGACCGAATCGGCGTGATTCGCCCAGTGAATGCGCGACTCACCGGTGCGACACCACCCTTCGTAACTGGCTTGCGACTCATCCTGTACCGTCTCGGTATGCTTGCCGGCAAACACCAGATCGGCGGCTTCGAGCATGGCTTTCACACCCTGCGGAAACAGGTGGTTGAAATACACGTCACCCAGCGTATCGTCAGGGCCCACCGCGCATTCTTTTTGCAGAATTACCGGGCCTTCGTCGAGGCCTTCGTTCGGGCGGAATATCGTCAAGCCGGTCCTGGTATCGCCGCGCATGATCGGCCAGTTAATCGAAGACGGGCCGCGGTATTTCGGCAGCAGCGATGGGTGATACTGAATCGTGCCCAGCCGCGGCAAATGCACGAAGGTATCCGGCGCAAACTGCAGCACATACGCCATGATGCCCAGATCAACGTTCAGACTCTTCAATGCGTCGTGCGCTTCCTGCTCCCGCAGCGATTTGAATTGAAACACCTTGAGCTTCTTTTCTTCCGCCGCCGCGCGCACCGGGTCGGCCTTGGCGCCCGGCTTTTCTGGCGCGCAGAAAACGCCGGCAACTTCATCGCCGCGCGCAAGGAAGGCATCAAGCACAGCCTTGCCGAAATCCTGCTGACCAATAATCGCGATTTTCATATTAAAAAATCCTTATAAATCAACTACTTATAATATAACAGGGCTACTTCTTGGGCGGTAGCGTGAACGTACCAGCACCCTTCATCGACGCCACTTTTTCGTCGGCGTATCCCAGCACATCTTTCAAAATTTCATCTGTATGCTCTCCCAGTGTCGGCGAGCGCTTGATTACAGCGGGGGAGGCCGACAGTTTGATCGGCATGCCGACGTTGAACCATCTGCCGCGTTGCGGATGATCGAGTTCGACATACATTTCACGGCCGCGCACGTGTTCGTCATTGGCCAGATCGCCGGTGGACATGATCGGGCCGCACGGCACATCCAGCGGATTGAGGATCGCCATGAATTCGCGCTTGGTGTATCGCGATGCAAACTGTGTCAACGCCGCCCAGATGTCATTCTGATTCTTGCGGCGATCGGCGATCTTGGCATAGCGTGGATCAGTCGCCAGATCAGGCTGCCCGATCTCCGGCCCAATGCGTTTCGCCAGACCATCCCACACCGCCTCCTGCACCACCACGTAGATGTAATCGTTGGGGCCGCCGGGTTTGCATTTGATGGCGTTGCCCAATTGCCCGCCGCCCGAGTCGTTGCCGGCGCGCGGTGTCTCGGACATACCTTTTTCCGTATGAACGGAATATTCGGATAGCCCGCCGTGTTGCAGCCGCTGGTGATCACGCCACTTTACGCGGCACAGATTCATCACACCGTCCATCATCGCCACTTCAACGTATTGCCCCTGACCCGTACGATTCGCCTGGTGCAGCGCGCCGAGCAGACCGATGGCCAG
>SYEN01000350.1 GCA_005800795.1 Burkholderiales bacterium
ATGGGGAACCAGGAAATAAAGACTTGCGTGAGGAAGCTCTGTTCCTCTTCGGCCTTGGCTTCGACAATGACACCGGCTTTCAACAGATCACTCACCAGCCAGATGTCAGACGGCGCGTACGTCGTAAACTTTTCGCCGCTTTGCTTGACGCCGCGCACCACGCGGCCCTCGATCATGACTTTGGCAATGCGTCCACCCTTTACCTCATCAATAAACTGCGAATACTCCATCGGCTTTTGGGTCGCCTTCTGCCCACCCACCTGATTAAACACGGTCATCAGCACAATGGCTATAACCATCCAGATCGCCACGGTTTTTACAAGATTATTCAACGATGCTCCTCGCCGCGTTTGGCCGCGGCACACAGATTGAAACGAATACGGGGACCAACCAGAAAAACTCAGAACAGCCGTACCACAACAGAATTTTTAAGAAACCTTCGTAGGTGATTCAATTCTAAACGTTTTCCGGTACCGGCGCAGCGCGTATATGCAACGCAATTCTGCCAAAAGCGGGCACTTTTCACAGTTTCACCAAACAGTGACCTATGCCTTCAAACCACGCCCTAGCAGATAGACCTCGCGCGAACCTTTGCGTGACGCATCCGGCTTGCGCGTTTGCACCTGCACGAACACCCCGCGCATGGCTTTGACAAAGCCATCAAAGCCTTCGCCCTGAAATACTTTGACCAGAAAATTCCCCTGAGGTTTCAGATGCTTGGCGGCGAAATCCAGTGCCAGTTCCACCAACCCGATCAAACGCGCCTGATCCGCCGGCACGATACCGCTGATATTGGGGGCCATATCGGAAAGCACAAGGTCCGCCTTCGAGCCGGCAAGTTCGCGTTCCAGCGCGGCCAGTCCCTCATCCTCGGAAAAATCGTCGTGGATGAACGTCACGCCGGCCAGTCCAGTCATTTCCAGCAGATCAATCGCGATCACGCGCCCGGCGGGCGCAACGATGCGTGCCGCCACCTGCGACCAGCCACCGGGCGTCGCCCCCAAATCCACCACCAGCATGCCAGGTTTGATGAGTTTGTCTTTCTCATTAATTTGCAACAGCTTGTACGCCGCGCGCGAACGCATGCCTTCGGCCGACGCGCGTTTCACGTAAGGATCGTTGACATGCTGCATCATCCAGGCCTTGCTGGAGCTTGTACGCGCCATGGCTAGGAACGACTCGATGAGTTGCGCGCCAGATAACGTGATGGGTGCCGCATGTTGGGACTCTGGGTTAAACTCGCCCCATGACTGAATCGATGACACCGCGCGCGCTTACGCGCGCGCAACGCCGCACACTCAAGGCACAGGCACATCATCTTGAGCCCGTAGTCATCATCGGCGACGCCGGCCTGACGCCCGCGGTGCTGCATGAAATCGATGCCAATCTGGCAAGCCACGAGCTCATCAAAATTCGCGTACACGGCGACGAGCGCGAAGCGCGTGCCGTCATGATAGGCGAAATCGGCGCCAAGTTGGGCGCCAGTCTGGTGCAGCATATCGGCAAGATCCTGGTGATGTTCCGGCCCCGGCCCGACGAAAAAGCAGAAAAACCCGCGCCGAAGCCCAAAACCAAGACTCGCAACAAGCAACGGCGCACGAAGCGGAGTTATCAGGGCTAAATACGGTGAACCGTAACGACAGCACTTAGCAAGCCACCCAAATGGGCTTGCCATTCACTGTGCTTTATACCCCCTCACGCCCTCAGACATACCTCACATCCAAAATCTCATACTCCCGCACACCGCCAGGCGCCTGCACCTCGGCAATGTCGCCCGCGGATTTGCCAATCAGCGAACGTGCAATGGGCGACGCAATTGAGATTTTCCCGGCCTTGATGTCGGCCTCGTCTTCACCGACGATCTGATAGGTGACTTTGGTTCCTTTGTCCACGTCCTCCAGCTCCACCGTCGCGCCGAACACACAGCGACCGTCAGCATCCAGTGTGGCCGGGTCGATAATTTCCGCGTTGGAAATCTTGCCCTCGAGATCGGCGATGCGCCCTTCAATGAAACTCTGGCGTTCCTTCGCCGCGTGGTATTCGGCGTTTTCCGACAAATCACCATGCGCGCGCGCCTCGGCAATTGCCGCGATAATCGCCGGCCGCTGCACAGTCTTGAGATCGTGCAGTTCAGCACGCATTCTTTCCGCGCCGCGCACAGTCAACGGTACTTTATTCACGATGTCCTCCCGCCAATATCATATTTCGCTGGGGCCGCTTGCCCCCTGCCGCTACGAACTTACTGCCTGCACTGCTGCCAGTCGGGTGTGCAAGCCTTGCAGCGCGTACACACGCAATTCACGTGCCTCTGCCATGCCTGCGCACGCCGCGCGCGCGCCCGCCAGCGTGGTGTAAACTGGCACGCGCTGCTGCAACGCTGCACGGCGTATCGCATAAGAATCCTTGATGGCCTTGCGCGTATCTTCCACGGTATTCACCACCAGCGCGATTTCCGAATTCTTGATCATGTCGACGATATGGGGACGCCCCTCGGCCACCTTGTTGATCGGCATGACTTTCAAACCTGCGGCCTCCAGCGCCCGCGCAGTACCGCGCGTGGCAACAAGATCCAGACCCAGCCCTACCATCGCGCGGCCAATCTCCACCGTCGTGGGTTTATCGCCGTCGCGTACCGAAAGAAACACTTTGCCCGACTGTGGCAGTCGTTCTCCGGCCGCCAGTTGCGATTTGACGAAAGCCTCGCCGAACGACTCGCCGACGCCCATCACTTCACCGGTGGATTTCATTTCCGGCCCGAGAATCGTATCCGCACCAGGGAATTTAATGAACGGAAACACCGCCTCTTTGACCGAATAATACGGCGGCACAATCTCTTTTGTAACCAATTGATTTAAACGAGATTTTCCTGACTGACAACGCGCGGCAATTTTGGCCAGCGGCAGACTCGTTGCTTTCGATACGAA
>SYEN01000351.1 GCA_005800795.1 Burkholderiales bacterium
AACGCGCTGATCGAACGCAAAGGCGCGCCCACGGGCCTGATCACCACGGCAGGTTTTCGCGACACGCTGGAACTGCGCCGCGAACACAAGTACGAGCTTTACAACCTGTTCATGGAGCTGCCGCGCCCGCTGGTGCGCCGCAGCCTGCGGCTGGAAGCACCGGAGCGTATCGGGCCGGATGGCAAAGTCGAGCAGCCGCTGGATGTGAAGGCGCTGCTCGTGGCAGCGGCGAAGTTAAAGGCCGCTGGAGTGTCGTCGCTGGCGATTGCTTTTTTGCATGCCTATGCGAATGCCACGCACGAAGTGCAGGCACGCGAGGCGATACGCGAGCGTCACCCGGAATTGTTCGTGTCGCTGTCGTCAGAAGTCGCTCCCCAGATACGCGAATACGAACGTACCTCAACCACCGTGGCGAACGCCTATATTAAGCCGTTGGCCGACAGCTACCTCGATTTGATGAGCCGCGAAATCGCTGGGCTGGGCATTAAGGCGCCGCTCTTTATGATGCTGTCCAACGGCGGCCTCACGCACATCGATGAAGCCAAGCGCGTGCCGATACAGTTGCTGGAATCCGGCCCGGCGGCGGGCGCGCTGGCGGGGTCTACGTTTGGCTTGCGCTCGAAGGCGCGCGACGTGCTGGCCTTTGACATGGGCGGCACCACGGCCAAGCTGGCGATAGTCGAAGACGGTGCGCCGTTGATCGCCTATCAATTCGAGGCAGGCCGCCAGCAGCGTTTCATGGAAGGCAGCGGTTTGCCGATAAATATATCAACGATTGAATTGATCGAAATCGGCGCGGGCGGTGGCAGCATCGCCACCATCGACACGTTGGGCTTGCTCAAGGTCGGCCCGGAAAGCGCGGGCGCCGCGCCCGGCCCTGCGTGTTACCAGCGGGGCGGCACCGCGCCGACGGTGACCGATGCCAATGTGGTGCTGGGTTATCTCGATGCCGCCACCTTTGCTGGCGGCACGGTGCCGATAGACGCCGCGCTGGCGCGTGCAGCGATGCAACCGCTGGCGAAAATGTCGAAACTCAGTGTCGAAGAAACCGCGTGGGGCATCCACTCCGTCGTCAACGAAAACATGGCGGCCGCCGCCCGTGTGCACGTGGCCGAGCGCGGCCACCACACAGGGGATTTCGCGCTGCTCGCCACCGGCGGCGGCGGGCCGCTGCACGGCTGCGAAGTCGCGCGGCGGCTGGGAATCAAGCGTGTGATCTGCCCGCCCAGCGCGGGCGTGGCCTCCGCGTTGGGTCTTCTCATGGCCCCCGCGCGCATCGACCGCGTGGCGACGGTGGCGTGCCGATTTGGTGATATGAGCGATAAGAACTGGCGTGAATTCGAAAATGCCTACGTGAAACTCGAACGCGAAGCGGGCGCGGTCATTGCCAAAACCGTGGCGAGGCGCACCAAGGTGTCAGTTGTTCGCTCAGCCGATATGCGCTTCGTGGGGCAGGGATTTGAACTGGTGGTGGCGTTGCCCGCTGGCCCTTACAACACGCGTTTGGTGGTGGCGTTGCGCGAGGCGTTCACCAAGGTTTACGGCAAAACCTTTGGTCACGTGCCGCCGGTGGGCGAAATCGAAATCATCAACATCCGCGTGGCGGCATCGGCGCAAGTGGCGGCGGGCGAACTCAAAGTGCCCAGCGGCAAACGCGGTGGAGTGAATGCCTTGAAGGGCAAACGCAAAGCATGGGTTGGCGCGCGTGGACGGTTTGAGTTGCTGCCGGTCTACGACCGCTACCTCCTCGCCATTGGTGCCGCGGTGCGCGGGCCGGCGATTGTCGAGGAGGATTCGACTACGTTGATCTTGCCGCCGAAGGCTGTGGCGAAGGTGGAGCGGTCGGGGAATATTGTGGTGGGGTTGTAAGCGCATTTGGCAAGTTGCGTGTTCTTGCCTTTATTCGTCATTCCGGCGAAGGCCGGAATCCAGAGCGTACCTTGGCGCGAAGCGTCCGAAATTTTGATCCTGCGGATCGGTTTACGTACTGGATTCCAGCCTGCGCTGGAATGACGATGGAAGTATCGTGGCCTTGTCTGCGAATAGTTGCGCGGAACAGCGCTGGCTTGCTTATTTCGACGCCCGCACCCGAGGCCGAAATATGGCGGTATGCAACACCTCCGCCACCGTCTTTTGCCCGCACCGCACCGCCACATACAGCCGCACAAACTCGTGCCCCTTGTGATTCCACTTCTCCTCGGGAATTGCGCGCACTTCATAGTCGGCGCCCACGCGTGCTGTTTCAAAGAACGTGATTCGGCTCGCTACGTGTATCCACGCCGGCAGGATGAAGCGTTTGCGTAGCACGAAATTCGCCTGACGCAGAATGAAGCCGGGATGCAGCAGCGGTGTTGCGCCTTCGCGGTATAACGGCAAGTCATCGCGTGAGTCATCGCACCACACAATATTTTCGTCGCGTGTGGGCGACCATGCCAATGCGGGGAAGGGTTGGTTGACTTCCATTAAATCCCAGGTGACCGTCAGGCGTTCTGCTTGTGGTGGCGCGGGCGGCGTGTCGCAGCGGGCATCGGGCTTGCCCGCCGTTGCGGGCAGTGTGGCACTCATGCGGGCGAGTTCCGTGCCTTGTTCGTTCAGACACGTGAGGATGTGCGCGCCGTTCGCTTCATCGGTGGTGTGGATAGAGAGCAACTCGCTTTCGTACGCGGGTTTGCCGAAGCTCACTTCGGCGGTGCCGCGTGCGAGCCACGCTTCGCCGTAGCGCGCGGCCATCGGCTGCGTCATGTGGCTGAACACGGTGACGCCGGGCACCAGGCCGCCCTTGAAACCAAATTGCCTGGCGACATCGTCGCTGTGCATGCGGTTTTCGGATTCGGTGGAGGCATTGTGGGTGCGGACTTGGTAGGCCTTGTTGCTGGATGCGAGGTTCATATGTAAGTAATTGTTTTTAAACGATTAATTGAATAACTGCGACGGATTTTTGAGTGCAGCTCAGGCGTTACGTTCAGGCCAAGTAATTGTCACAACGTGCGGTGCGCTGCTGGCGGTGTGAACAAGCAACTGCTCTTTCACCGGCAGGCTGACGCGCTCAAGGGTTGCACCCAACTGCGTTAGCGCAATCTGTTCGACTACGTTGCCCACCCATGTATCAATCACCACGATGTGACTGCTGCCGACACAGGCCAGCGCTTGGCCGGTTGGGTCGAACGCCAGCGGCTTGAGCAATTGCCCGGTATCGATGGAGTGAAGAACTTGCTGCGTGCGCGTATCAATGATTTCCAGCAGGGTGATTGCCCACCCGGGGCCAAATACGCGTGCAAAACGCTTTGCGCCGGGGGCAGGCAATCCCCATCCCAGCGATTGGCGACTGGTTTTTGCGAGGTCGAGATAAAAATATTCCTCCACCACACTGCACACCAGCACCTCATCGGCCGACAGCCATGGGCCAAACGTCTGCGGTTTTTCGCGCAAGACAATCTTCCGCTGCCAGACGGGATACGGTTTGCTCGGCGGTGGGTCGATTAGTACCACCCAAACGTCTTCGGTGTCATAAGTGTTGGCCGGCCGGGAATCACCCACGATACGCAGCAGGTGTTTGCTGCCTTGAATGTCGGCGCCCGCCATCCATTGCATTACCGCTGGGTCTGCACCGGTTTCGTCGCGGGCGGGTGCTGCGGCTGAAGGCGCTGGTGCG
>SYEN01000352.1 GCA_005800795.1 Burkholderiales bacterium
ACCATGCGCGCCACCGAGTCGGTGGCGCTGCCTGCAAGATTGGGCACCACCATGCGTATGGGGCGCGTGGGCTAGTTTTGCGCCATGGTGCCTGTGGAAAGCAGGGTTGCCGCCACACCCATGACGCAAGCTGCCGGAATGCCGGTTCGAACCAGGGTCGTTTTCATGCTGTGTCATCCTTAAATGGGTAGTCCGCCGCAGTGCACGGCAAGCAATGTAGCGCTGCGTAAACGGGCGGTCAATCGCTCCTCTGGCGGCAATTGACGGCAGCTACCCGCGCCGAGATAATGGTTGCATGGGAATTTGCCTTTGCTTCAGCCACAGTCATTGGGAGCCGCTGCAATGAAAGTCAGCAAATTTGCGCCGCTGATCGGCGCCGAGGTCACCGGCATCGATCTGCGTGAGCCCATCGATGCCGAAACGCGGCATCAGCTCAACGCTGCGCTGGTGGACAACGTTGCGCTGGTGATCCGCGATCAGGATTTCACGCCGCCGCAATATCTGGCGGCGGTATCGTTGTTTGGCGAGCCGATGCCGCAGCACTTCACGCAGTATGCGTTGCCGGACTGCCCGCTGGTGCACGAGGTATCAAACCGGCACAAGGATAAATCCGGCCAACGCGTGAAACACGGTGCGGGCTGGCACACCGACCACACCAATCATGTACGGCCACCGAAATACACGTGCCTGTTCGCGGTGTCGCTGCCCTCCAGCGGTGGTGACACCGCAGTGGTCAACATGCGTGCGGCGTATGAATCGCTCCCCCGCGACATTCAACAATCGCTGCAAGGCTTAAAAACCGTGAACGTGTTTCAGGGCAGTGCCGCTTCGAACTACTCCGGCCAATCCGCCGATGCGCAGGCTGAAAAGAAGCCCGAGCCAGTGCTGCAACCGTTGATACGCGTGCATCCGGACAGCGGCAAAAATGCGCTTTATTTTCATCCGGTGAAAACCGAAAACATCGTTGGCATGTCACCCAGCAATTCGCAAAAGCTGCTCAATGATCTGCTCGAACGCTCGATCAAGGATGAATTCATTTACCGCCACAAATGGCGCAAGGGCGACATGCTGATCTGGGACAACCGCGCGGCCATGCACAAAGCGCATTTTGATTACAACCCGGAAGAATTCCGCCTGCTCTACCGCGTGCTGGTGAGGGGCGAGTTACCGATCAGCGCCTAGCACAGCCTTTGTCATAAAATAATCAAAAAAACAAATACTTACGTAATATCTTGCCCTAAGCACTGAGCCTTACCCTGATTGCCGGCTTGATTCCTGCGCGCCACGCGTCCGCGCGGAATGTTTTGCGCCTTGGCATCGGCGGGCACCGGCAGCCATCTCACCGGCGAGTTGCCTGCACAAATGCTGGGCTTCGCGTTCGTACACCTACCTCACAAGGGTGCTGGGTTCACGCTGAACGCGCTGCTGAACGAAAAACGCTTTCCCGGCGCACCGGACATCCCCACCGCGCTGGAGCAAGGCTTCTAGGGGCTGGGGTCGTACGTGAGGTTTGGCCTGTACGCACCGGGAAAAACGCCGCGCACCCTCATCAACAAAATCCATCGCGAGATCGTTTTGATTTTGAATCTGCAAGAAACACGCGACGCCATGCTCGTGGAGGGCGCGGAAGTGGTCTACACCACGCCGGAAGAATTCGATAAATTTCAGCGCGCAGAAATCGTCAAATGGACCCAGGTGATCTGGGAAGCGAAGTTGCAGGCGCAGTGACCCTGGATTTTCCATGAGCGCCCATCAAAATGGCCCCCTTGCACCGGTGCCACCGATAGGGCGTATGATAACCGCCGAGCTGTCTGAGTAACCGGGTAGTCATCGCGGAATTTTGTTGATCGTCCTTCCAGGAGATAAATCATGAGCGCCGTCCTGCAGCAAGCCTCCACTCAAAACTCGCAAAACCTTCAACACCTGAAAATCACCAAGGTCAAGGAACACATCGGCGCCATCGTCACCGGCGTTGATCTGGCCCAGCCCGTCGACGCGGCGCTGCAAAAGCAGCTCTACAATGCGGCGGTTGAAAACGTAGTACTGATCATCCGCGGACAGGCGCATCTGACGCCCGCGCAGGTGCAGGCCGCCGGTGAGTTATTCGGTGAATTGATGGAAGACCAGAACCGGCGCTACCTCGTCGACGGTTTTCCGCTGATCAGCGTATTGGACAACCGCCACCTCGACAGCAACGGGAAGCCGGCCAAAGTCAGCAACAACTCCACCTGGCACACCGATCACACCAATCAGGAATTGCCGCCCAAGTTCACCATGCTCTACGCGGTAGCCGTGCCGGACAAAGGAGGTGCCACCTCGGTGTGCAACTCGCGCGCGGCCTACGAAGCGCTGCCGGACGACCTTCGCACGAAAATCACGCCGATGAAAACCGAGAACACGCTGATAAGCAGCGCGCGCTTCAAAATCGCCAACCCCGATATTCTGCAATCACAGCTTGCATCGAAAAAACCGCCGACCGTGCAGCCGCTGGTGCGCACGCACCCGGAAACCGGCACCAAAGCGGTATGGTTTCACAAGAGCAAAACCGAAAAAGTCATAGGCATGACACCGGAAGATACGCAGGATTTCCTGCAAGACCTGACGGATCGCATCACCCAGCCGCAATTTTGCTACGCACATGAGTACCAGAAAGGCGATTTGCTGATCATCGATGACCGCGCTTCGCTACACAAGGCGGGATTTGATTTCGATCATAGCCAGCACCGCCGGTTGTATCGCATGCTGGTACGCGGCGACAAGCCGTATTGAGAAAGTATTGAGAAAGGCCGGGGCGGCCGCCGCGTGAGAGCCGGGCCGCCCGTCTTATCTTTCCAGCAACGCCAGTACCACCCACATCCCCGCGCCCGTAAACACGGGCAGCCAGCAACAGAGCCGCCACGCCAGCGGCTCCTTGCTGGACCACGCTGCGCAAAACGCCACGGTCGATGCCGCGATCGCCAGCAAGGCCAGACCGGCGATCCACACAAATATCGCAATGCCGTCGGCGAATGAATTCATCGAATCCAGCAACGCACCCAGCGTTTGCCAGAAGCCCTGCGGATCCGGGCGCGGCGTGCGCGGCGGGTAATACCAGCGGTAAATCATCGGCACGAAGGGCACTGCGGTGATTGCCAGCATGCCGATGGCGAAGGAAATGCGGCTGATGATACGTGCGGTCATGATTTTGACTGAAAGCTATGGCACGGCTGCTTATCGAGCACATGACACACCAACTCTGTCGTTCCCGCGAAGGCGGGAACCCATAACACAGGTGGCATCGCAGTCACCGCATGGATTCCCGCCTGCGCGGAAATGACAAGGAATCTTTTGTAGTCCAAGGAAAACCCTTGCCATTCGCACTGATAACTACAGGACACTCTAAAGTAGCGAAGTATTATCTGGCGCCATTCCTCACAAAAATTTCAATCTCCCGGCAACTGCTCCAACAACCGGCCAAAGCCCGCCAGCGGCTCACCGCCCAGCTGGCGCGCCATCGCCCACAGCGCCGCTTGCGTGGATGTAACCACGGGCTTGTTGAATTCGCGTTCCCAACCGGCGATGGACGCCATGGTCGGAAAGTTGGCCCCCGGCACCACGAAGGCGTCAATTTCGGGCCGGTCGACACGGGCAAACGCATCGCGCGCCATGGCCGGACTGAGATTACCGATCGCGTAGGAATCGGTGGCGGCAAAACCCTCGACCGCCATGACCTCAAGTCCGTGCTTGAGGGAAAAGTAACGTTTCGCACGCGCGCTGGCATCCGCCGAATAGGGCGAGACCAGTGCAATGCGTCGTGCGCCCAGCGCGCGCAACGCGCGTCCCACCGCGTCGGCGGAAGTCGTGGCCGGCACGCCGTTGGCGGCCGCGCTCATCCGACGGCTCACAGTATCGTCGTAATCATCGGCAAACAGGCTGGCCGACGTCTGCATCAGGATCACCATTTCAACCCGTGCCGTACCCAACAACCTCGACTGATAGTCGATATCCTCGTCGCGGCTGGGCGAAAACGGATTCCCCGGCGTACTGCTGTAGAGCCGGGCATAGTGGGCCTGATAGCCGGACGGCAAACGCGAGAGCTCGGTCTCGACCGTGATATTGGTGGAGGGAATCAATACGCCAAAATGCTGTGTTCGGGTCTGCATGACGGTGCCTTTGGATGATTGTCGATGTGTGTGCACAACCCGCATTTTAGAGCCTATCAATCCGGCCAGCGCGCCCCATTCGGCATCACTGCAACTGCCCTTCACTCAAGCTACAATCGGCCGCATGTCTGAATCGCCCACCCCACGCGGCGGTACTTCCGCCGCCGCTGCAGAATCCCACATAAGTTTCGCCGCTCTGCGCCACCCGCAATATCGCATGTATATCATCACCACCGCGCTGGCGATGATGGCGGACAATATCGAACACGTCATC
>SYEN01000353.1 GCA_005800795.1 Burkholderiales bacterium
CGACCATTTGCGTGGCCGCGCCTGCGGTGCTGAACGCGATTGCCGCCGCCACTGGCCGTCGCTTGCGTGACGTGCCTGTGAAGAACGCCGGTTACAAGCTGGTGTAGTTACGGCGACACGGCTTACCGTCATTCGCAGGGTTTTCAGGGAATGATGGTAAGTATCTGTTTTAATTGAGTATTTTTATATGATGCGAAGCCGGAAACGGCGGACATTTCTGGCGCTGGCGGGTGTGGCAACCACCGCTGCGCTGTCGTCCGCCGCGCGCGCGCAAGTCACGCGCACGCCGCTGAACAACATGCCGGATGTCATCCGCAAACTGGTGGGTGACAAGCCCATCAATCCCGGTAAGGTCAAGCTGGATTTGCCGCCGCTGGTGGAAAACGGCCACCTTGTGCCGCTCACCGTCAGCGTCGACAGCCCGATGACGGCGGACGCGCACGTAATTGCCATCCATATTTTTACCGAGCGCAATCCGCAGCCGGAAATGGCAACGTTTCGCCTCGGCCCGCGTGCAGGCCGCGCGCAGGTGGCCACCCGCGTGCGCCTGGCCGATACGCAAAACGTGGTCGCCATCGCGCAATTAAGCGATGGCACGTTCTGGTCCGACCGCACGCATTTAATCGTCACACTTGCGGCGTGTCTCGAAGAACTGCCTGCCTGATCATTGTCAAACCATGGCCAACGTCCGCATCGATGTCCCCAAAACCGCACGCCGCGGCGACATTATCGAGATCAAAACGCTGGCCGCGCATCACATGGAAACCGGCTTTCGCCGCACGCATCTGGGCGCCCCCATCGCGCGCGACATCATCACCACCTTTGTGTGCTTGTACAACGGCGTTGAAGTGTTCCGTGCGGATTTATATCCGTCAGTATCGGCCAACCCGTTCATACAATTCAGTACGGTGGCCACCGAAAGCGGCACGCTCGAATTTCAGTGGCGCGGCGACAATGGTTTTACCGTCACGGAAACCGCGCGCATCACGGTGGCATAAGACCGCGCGATTGCCGCCAAAAGCGTGTGCGATGTACCAAAAATATCAATAAAAACAAATAGATAGTGGATCGTGCTGGCGTGCACCTGACGGTGTCATGGGACGGGGATTTCCGTCTGGCGCAACCGCATATACCATGTGACGCATGAGGACGGTCACATTTCCCGGTGGTGAAACGGTTCCCGCGCTCGGCCAGGGCACGTGGAACATCGGCGACAGCCGCGCCACCCGCGCGGCAGAAATCGCTACGCTGCGCCGTGGCATCGATCTGGGCCTCACGCTGATCGACACCGCCGAAATGTATGGTGATGGCCGCTCGGAGCAATTGGTCGCCGCGGCGATTACCGGGCGGCGCGACGAAGTATTCATCGTCAGCAAGGTGTTGCCCAACCATGCGTCGCGCCGTGGCACGGTGACGGCGTGCGAACGCAGCCTGAAGCATCTGAATTCCGACCGCATCGATCTGTATCTGCTTCACTGGCACGGCGGCGTGCCGTTCGCAGAAACGCTGGAAGCGCTGATGGCGTTAAAACGCGCGGGCAAGATTCGTTACTACGGTGTGAGTAACCTCGATCTCACTGAAACGAAGGCCTGGTGCCAGGAAAGCGGCGGCGAGGCGACAGCCACCAATCAATTGCTCTACAACCTGTCACGGCGCGGCATCGAGTGGGATTTGCTGCCGTGGCTGCGCGAGCGCGGCATACCGGTGATGGCCTATTCGCCGCTGGAACAGACACGGCTATTCAAGAACGCCAAATTCGCCGCACTCGCGAAAGCCTCTGGCGTGACGCCGGCGCAACTCGCGCTGGCCTGGCTCCTGGCGAAAGACGACTTGACGGTGATTCCGAAATGTTCGTCACCGGCTCGCGTGGAAGAAAACGCCGCTGCGCGTGACATCCAACTCTCCCCCGCACAGCTGGCCGAGCTGGATAAGATTTTTCCACCGCCGCGCAGCGCACGACCCCTGGAGATGCTTTAACCGGGCTATTCCCGCCGCGCCACCAGTTGCTCACGCCGCAGCAACTCGGGAAACCAGCGCAGCCACAGCCCCACCACCACCAGCGTGCCAAGCCCGCCTACCACCACGGCAGGCACAGCGCCCCACCAGGCGGCGGTGACGCCCGATTCAAACTGCCCCAGTTGATTGGACGTGCCGGTAAACAGCGAATGCACAGCGCTGACACGGCCGCGCATTTCGGGCGGCGTTTCGAGTTGCACCAGTGACATGCGGATCACCGCGCTCACCATGTCGGCCGCGCCCATCACGGTCAGCGCCAGCAGCGACAGCGGCAGCCATACCGACAGCCCGAACACCACCGTGGTAACGCCGAACAGGGCCACGCAGGAAAACAGCACCTTGCCGACGCTGTGTGTGATCGGGAAACGCACCAGATAAATTGAGGCCAGCACGCCGCCCAGCGCCGGGGCAGAACGCAACAGGCCCAGCCCCAGCGGGCCAGTTTGCAGAATGTCGCGCGCGTAGATCGGCATCAGTGCCATCGCACCGCCGAGCAGCGTGGCGAAGAGGTCCAGCGTGATCGCGCCAAGGATGACAGGCCGGTTGAAAATGTAATGCAGGCCGCCGAACACATAGCGCAAATTGACGGGTTCGGCGTTGCGCGGTGTGTAGCTGACACGGATGCCGACGAGGATCACGCCGGCGAGTGCGTAGATGATTGCACTGCTGACATACACCGCGCTCGCGCCCCAAAAATACACCACGCCGCCCAGCGCGGGACCGGCGATCACAGCGGTTTTTTTTGCCGCTGCGTGAAATGCAATGCAGCGTGGCAGTAACGCCTCGCCCACCAGCGACGGCAGCAGCGAACGCATCGCCGGATTCTGATAGGTTTGCGCAATACCGGAAAGCGCCACGCAGGCGTAAATAATCTCGGCGTTGATCCAGCCGCCGAGGTTGGCGGCCGCCAGTGTGACTGCCGCCGTGCATTGCACAACCTGGCAGACCATCATCACCAGCCGCCGCTCGTAACGGTCGGCGGCGTGGCCCGCCGGCAGCGTGAACAACAACTGCGCGCCGAAATGCGCCAGGCCCACCAGCCCCAGACTCAGCGCGCTGTTAGTGATGTCATAAATTTGCCAGCCTACCGCCAGCACCAGCATCTGATTGGCCAGCGTCGAGGCGATGTCGCCCACCCAAAAGCGCGTAAACGCAGCGTGCCGGAACAACGAAGTTTGCATGCACTCTGTTTAGCAGAAGCTGCGCGAATTACGCAATGCGCGAGGTCATTGATGTGTTGTAAGTATTTGTTTTTATTGATTATTTGTTTTATGACACACGGCAATTTGCTGATGACAGAATCACCCGCGCCAAGCTGCAGTTTCAACGCGGGATCAAACTCACCTTGGCAAATCCGTCTGAGGGCGTCCGGGAATTGCGCATGTGATGCATGGGGTTCTGCCAGGAGCGCTGGGTCAACGGCTTGACGGCAAGAATTGCATAAGCCACGGTGGAAGCGTCGCGCGACTGACGCGCGAGCTTAGGCGCTATTCCGGTTGTATACCCGCTATCTTCACAATTTCGGCATAGCGCTTGATCGCGCGTTCAACGAAGGCTTTGAATTCGACGGGTGCGCTGCCTACCGGTTCCATGCCGATGGCAGCAAGGCTGTCACGCACGGCAGTCACTTTTAGCGCGGCGCGGATTTCGTGGTGCAGCCGGCTGACGATGGCAGGTGGTGTTCGGGCGGGCGCGAACACGCCATACCAACTGGAATCGAACTCCATGCCTGTGATGCCGGATTCGATCATCGTCGGCACGTTCGGCAGCAGTGGTGACCGCGTCGGCGCGTTGTAAGCCAGCGCGCGCAGGCGGCCCGCGCGCACTTGTGTGATTAGCGTGCCGGGGTTGGAAATCGCCATTTGCACTTCGCCGCTCATCAGCGCCACCGTCATCGGCCCGCCACCTTTATACGGCACATGCGTGAGTTGCGTGCCCGTGCGCACCGCGAACAATGCTGACGCCAGATGCGTGACATTGCCCACCCCGGAAGTGCCGTAGGCGAACTTCGCGCCGGGGCGTTTTGCCAGTTGAACCAATTCCTGCACCGTGTTCGCGGGGACCGCCGGGTTAACCGCCAGTAACAGCGCTTCGGAAGAGCAGATATTGGTGACCGGCTCGAAACTCTTGATAGTGTCGAAAGGCAGCTTCTTCACGATGCTGGGGTTGATGGCGAACGCGCCGGAGGTAATCAACACGGTGTAGCCGTCAGGATTGGCCTTTGCCACGATATCGGCAGCGAGAATGCCGTTGGCGCCAGGCCGGTTATCCAGTACTACAGTCTGGCCCATTTGCGCGGCGAGCTGCGGCGTGAGAATGCGCGCCACCGAGTCGGGCGAGCCGCCGGGGGCGAAGCCCAACACCCAGCGTACCGGCCGGCCGGGGTACTCTTGAGCGGACGCCATGCACGGCAGTGTGAATGTGACAACGGCAGCTGCGCAGTAGGCGACACGGCAAACTTTGTGAGGATGAAGTGACATAATATGCAATAAAAACAGATAGTTACGAAATTTCATCATTGTCGGATCGTGGCCAGATTGTAAGTAGCCTGGCCACTGCCGCGATCGCGCCGTGTGCCTCACAATACGCGCTATTTTTGTGGACAGGCTCAGGAGACGATTTTGAACTATGGTAATACCAAGGCCGCGCTACGTGGCCTGTTCGCTGCGACGGCGTGTTTATTTGTGACCTTGCCCGCTACCGCCTGGGCGCAACAATACCCGGCGCGCCCGGTGCGCTTTATCGTCGGTTTCGTGCCCGGCGGTGTGGCAGATTTACTGGCGCGCGCGCTGGCGCAAAAGCTCACCGACGCGTGGGGCCAGCAGGTGATCGTGGACAACCGCGCGGGCGGTGGTGGCTTGATCAGCATGCAGCTGGTGAGCAAAGCCGCGCCCGACGGCTATACGTTGCTGATGGGTTCGTCGACGCAGTTTTCGATCAACCCGGCGCTGCGGCCCAATCTGCCGTACGACCCGGTGCGTGATTACACGCCGGTGAGCAACATGGCGATCACACCGGTGATGCTGACGGTGCAGGCGGCGTCAACGGCGCGTACGCTGCCCGATCTGATTCAATGGGCGAAGAAAGAAGCCCTGAGTTACGGCTCGACGGGTTATGGCGGTGCACCGCATATCGCGGGCGAGTTGTTGAAACGCGTGGCTGGCATACCGATGACGCACGTGCCCTTCAAGGGCGGCGGGGACTCCATCATAGCCATCATGGGTGGCCATGTGCAAGCCTCGTTCGGCGCGGTGTCAACCGCCCAGCCGCATTTGCGTGGTGGCCGACTGCGGGCGCTGGGCGTCACCACATTGAAACGCATGGCCGCCATACCTGACGTGCCCACCATTGCCGAGCAGGGTTTACCAGGATTCGAGGTGGTGCAGTGGTATGGGGTGTTTACCCCGGCGGGCTTGCCTGCGCCCGTGCTGCAAAAAATCAATGACACACTCACACGTGCGCTGGCTGCACCCGAATTTCGTGAGCAGTTCAACGCGCAGGGCGTGGAACTGATGCAATCCACGCCGGCGGCGTTCGCGGGCTATGTAAGGAACGAGCTCGCACGCTGGACCAGGGTGCTGAAGGAAATGGGGATCAACGAGGCGCCGTAGCGGAGAGGCACTTTAGTGCGACCCTCATCATTTTGGCGCGCCCGCCCGGCGGCTCAAGCGCCGCCGGGCAAATGCTTGACTGCACGGATTACGCGCCCAGCAGCCGGTATTTCTCCGCCGCCTCGGTGCGGTTACCTGCGGCCAGCTTCTTGTATATCCGCTGTATGTGATTCTTCACCGTAAACGCGCTAATGTTGAGCTTTTCTGCGATTTCGGAATTGCATTTACCCAGCACCAGCCAGTGCATTACTTCGTGCTCACGTTCGCTGAACTGTTCCAGCGTCGATGGTACGTTGTTGGTGAGAGGCTCGTCAGCACAAGGTTTTTTCAGAGCTGCAACTTTGCGGAACGCCACGTCGATTTGCGACAACACCGCGTTCACCAGAAACGCGAAATACTCGCCGTCGTTTTCATTCTTCGCGCGCTTATGGCATTTTGGGTGCATGGCGATGTACAGGGTGTCCTGATTGTCGCGCTCATTGCGCACGCCATAAACAGTGATCGAGCGCATGTTCTTCATCGCCGCATGCAGCGCGCAGTTGCAGCTAACGTGCCTTTCCAAGCCGGGCAGCGGGCTTTCCAGCCGCACCGGTTTGCGCCCACCGGCCATGTAGCGGTGAAAACAGTTCTTGAGCATATGCTCAACGCCACAGTCGGCGAGCACATCGGTGCGCACGCCGGGCAGTGCGGACACCACGTCGAATTTCGGATTGTCTCCGCGAAAATCACCCTACGCGGCATTCATGATCTGGTGCGGAACGAAGTGCTGAACCTTGCTTTGCGGAAAAATGAACAGATCGTAGTGGCTGATTACCGACCCTGTCGCCTGCACGATGTGCATGAAGCGCTCGCTGTCACTTTGAGTCGGTGCGGCGGCAGGCGCCGGCGTGCCCGCGATTTCGCGCTGCGCGGCAACGCCGTTTTGAAGAGATGAAATGTCGCGCGATGGCATGGAAGGGGTGACCAGGGATGTGTGTGCCATATTTGTCTCTGTGCGATCAGCTATGGTTAACGTCCGGTGTCTGCGTGTCTGCTTTTCAGTTGTAACTGGTGATATTTAGTGAGATTTCATTACGCTTCTATAATGGCAAATCGCCTTGACTCGCGTACGAGTAGTTTGTGTTGGGTGTGAGAATTGTCACGAGTGATTCGTGACTTTGTTCACAGCTGGTTCAAAATAGGCGCGGTAGCCTGATATCAGACGTTTCGCAGGCGGCCCGCGATTCTTGTGGCGCCATGGGCGTGGTGCCCGATCGTTACCATTGCGCCATGCGTTTTTGTGAACGCAAGAGAGGAACTTCATGAATCAAATCGTAAGGCTGGTCATACCCGCGGCGCCCGCTCCGGAAGAGCAGGGGGAACCGCGAACTTCGCAGCGGCGCCTGGCTGTGCAGGGCGTGCGTCTGGGCGTGCTCGATAACAGCAAAGGCAACGCTGATCATCTACTGCGCATGATCGTCGAGGGCGTGCGCAAGGCAGTGCCGCTCACGTCGGTAACGCTTGCGCGCAAGCCCATCGTGTCGTTGGCAGCACCTGCGGACGTTCTCGATCAACTGGCGCGCGAGGCGGATGTTGTCATCAGCGCCATGGCCGATTGAGGCGCGTGCACGTCGTGGAGTGTCCACGACATGACTGAACTGGCGAAGCGCGGTCTAACCACAGCGGTGATTTGCTCGGAGCCGTTTCGCGGTCTTGGCAAAAATCAGGCGCGCGTGTTCGGGGTGCCGGAGTTACCGCTGGTGATGATCGAACATCCTCTGGGCGGGTTGTCGCTGGAGCAGGTGGAGGGCCGCGCGCTGGCGGCGATACCGCAAGTGGTGGACCTCATCAAGGCTGCGCTCAAGTCAACCTGAGCTGACTTGAGCCGATCCAGACATTTTAAAAACATCAATAAAAACAAATAGTTACGTTATTTCTTTTCGGTAGCAATAACCCCGTCCGCGCGCAACGCTGCGATGGCGGCAGCATCCATGCCGAGCAAGTCGCGCAGCACCTCTGCCGTGTGCTCCCCCAGCGACGGCGACAAGCGGCGAATGGTGGCCGGGGTTTCCGACAACTTAGCCACCGGACCGACAACCCGGGTCTTGCCGATTTTCGGATGATCGATATCGACCATCGAGCCGCGCGCCTTGACCTGCGGATGCTCGACCAGTTGCGCAATGTTGTTGAGCGCGCCGAACGGAATGCCGCTGCCGAGCAGTACGGCTTCCCACTCCTCGAAGGTGCGTTCCATGAAGATCGCCTGCAGCGTTTCGATCAACGCAGTGCGATTTTTCGTGCGCTGTGGATTGACGCTATAGCGCGGATCGTCCATGAGTTCCGGATGGCCGATGGCCGGGCAGAATGTCTTCCACAGTTTTTCGCTGCCCACCGCCAGCGCGAAATCCTTGGTCTTGGTGTGAAACGTCTGATACGGCGTCAGCGCGGTATAGGCCGTACCCATTTGCGCCGGCAGCTTGCCGTCGGCGAGATAGTTGCCGATCAGCGTGTTGAGCAGCGCCATCTGCCCTTCCATCATCGACACATCGACCTGCTGGCCGCGGCCGGTTTTTTCTTTCACGCGCAACGCCGCCATAATACCGAATGCAGCATTCAGCCCGGCCGTCAGATCGGCGATGGATACGCCGCAGCGCACACCGCGTCCGCCCGGCTCGCCGGTGACACTGATCATGCCACTCTCGGCTTGTAAAATCAGATCGAGCGCGGCACGTTCCCTGTACGGTCCGGTCTGGCCGAAGCCCGAAATCGAACAATAAATGATGCCGGGGTTGCGGGCCTTTGCTTTTTCGTAATCCAGGCCAAGTTTTTTCAGCGTGCCGACGCGAAAATTCTCGATCACGATGTCGCATCGCTCGATGAGATCAAAAAAAATCGCCTTGCCACGCGCGTGCTTGAGATTGATTTCAATACCCATCTTGTTGCGGTGAAGCGAAGCGAAGTACGCTGTCTCGCCGCCGGGCAACTGCGTGCCCCAGCCGCGCGCGATGTCGCCCTCGCCGAAAGCTTCGAGCTTGATCACCTCGGCGCCGTAATCGGCCAGCATGGTGGAGCAGAACGGGCCGGCGAGTGCATGGGTCAGGTCAAGAATCTTGACACCTTCAAGCGGTAACTTCATGGGAATTCCAGCGTGGTTGAGAGGAGTAACGAAATGAAAAACGGGTGAACGACTCAGGCGATCCAGCGGCCGAGCATGTCGCGGAAATCGGCGGTACTGACGGGTTTGGTCATGTAGTCGTCCATGCCCACCGCGATGCATTCGTCACGGTAGCCATCGAAAGAATGCGCGGTGAGCGCGATGATGGGTGTATGCCGGCGTTCAGTATCGTTCTATTCAAAAAGGCGTATCTGACGCGTGGCTTCTAGCCCGTCCATTACCGGCATCTGGTAATCCATGAAAACCAGATCAAACGCCGCTTCGCCCGCGTTACCCACATTATCACGATAGGCGGCCACGGCCAGAGCGCCATTGGCCGCGTGCGTTACGTTGGGGCCGAACTGTTCTAGCAACACAGTGGCTATTTCGGCGTTACTCTCGTCGTCCTCCACCAGCAGGATGCGCTTGCCGGTAAAGAGTTTGGCGTTCACCTTTTGCGCCGGCGCGGATGCGGTGGGCGCAGCGTGGCGTTGGGCGGAGCGCGGCAGCGGCACGCTGATCCAGAAGAGCGACCCTTTGCCCTGCTCGCTTTGCAGCCCGATCTCGCCGCCCATCAGTTTCGCGATTTGGCGCGTGACCGTCAGGCCCAACCCGGCGCCGCCGAAGCGCCGTGTGGCCGAGCCGTCCACCTGCGCGAACGCCTCGAAAATCATCTTTTGTTTGTCGGCCGGAATGCCGATACCGGTGTCGCGTATCTCGAAACGAATGTTGTCGGCGCCCTCGACCGATGCGCGCAGTTCGATGCGTCCGTTTTCTGTGAATTTGACGGCGTTGGCGGTCAGGCTCGACAGCATCTGCCGCAGCCGCGATGGATCGCCAAATACATAGGGGGGCAGCGTGCGTGGCACATCCCAATGCATGGCAATCTGCTTGGCGCGCGCCGATTCGGCGTAGAGATCGTAAACATCCTGCAGTACGTCCGGCAAATTGAATACCACGCGATCCATGTCGAGCTGGCCCGCTTCGATTTTCGAGAAATCGAGCACGTCGTTCACCACGCCAAGCAACGCGCGGCCCGAGCGGTGTATCTTGTCGACATACCCTCTCGTGGCGCCGTCGAGCGGTTCCTGCCGCAGGATCTCCGCCATGCCGATGATGCCGTTCATGGGCGTGCTCATCTCGTGCGTCATGTTGGCGAGGAACTGCGTCTTCGCGTGATTCGCGGCCTCGGCGGTTTCGCGCGCCTTGACCAGCGCCTGCTCCGTCTGCTTGCGCACGGCGATGTTGCGGATGAACAGCAGACAGGCGCGGCGGCGCTCGACCAACATTTCATCGACCGAGACCTCTGCCGGAAAGTCCGTGCCGTCGTCGTGGGTGAAAATCAGCTCCGCAGCGTTCCAGTCGTGGGTGGATTGTCCGCCGTCGATGTACTGGCGAAAGGCATTGGATTGCGCGGTAGGCGAGGTTTTCGCCAACAATCCGGTAAACGCACTGCCGGTGAGCGCCTCAGCGGTACGTCCGAATACGCCGTACACCGCAGGATTGGCGTACTCGATCTGGCCGTTGGGGCCGACGATCACGATGGCGTCGCGCACGGTTTCCCACATCGAGCGGTAAAAAATCTCGTTACGGCGCAGCTTCGCGCGCATGTTGCTGACATAGCCGCCCATGAAGGTGAACCAGGTAAGGACAGCGCCCAGTACCAACCACTGGAAAATCTCCGCGGCAGGATTGATATTGCCCGCCTGCAAGCGAAGAATCAGCCCCAAGGTCATAACATAGGCGATCCATGTCAGCGCCGCCAGCGGCCACAGCTGATTCGATTTCAGCCGGAACACTGCGAACATAAAAATCATCAGCACCCAAAGTATGACAATGCCGCGCACCGGCCCGGCGTTGTAGGCGACATACATCAGCGCGACGATGGCCGTGGTGATCTGCGGGACGGTGAGACTGGGGTCGGCAAAGCGCAAATTGACGCCGGTGCGGATCAGCACATAAAACAGCACGCTGGCGCCGACCACCACCACCGCGTAGATCACCAGCACGTGGCTTTCCCAGATGTTCAGCAGCACGCCCAGCGCCACGATCGCCAGTGCAAGCAGGTAGGTCACGGACGCCATCAGGAAGCGCCGCACCCGGATCGCTTGCTGATCTGCCGTTGCTGACGCTGGGGCTGTTGGCATGGGATTCATGGGGGGCGCCAGAATCGTGCGGGGCTATTTTTTGGCAGCCCGCGGCGGGAAGTACAGGTCGGTGATCGAGCCTTCCGCCATTTCTGCAGCGAAGGCAACGGTCTCGGACAACGTGGGGTGCGGGTGTACTGTCAGACACAAGTCGGCGGCATCCGCGCCCATTTCCAGCGCCAGCACGGCTTCGGCAATGAGTTCCCCGGCATTCACGCCGACAATGGCAGCGCCGAGCACGCGGCGCGTGGTCTTGTCGAACAGCACCTTGGTCATGCCGTCATCGCGTCCGGTGGAGAGTGCCCGTCCGCTGGCTGCCCACGGAAACGCCGCCTTATCGTATTCGACACCCTGTGCCTTGGCCTGCGTTTCAGTGAGGCCCATCCACGCGATTTCAGGATCGGTGTAGGCCACCGACGGAATCGTGCGCGCGTCAAAGAACGCCTTGTGCCCACTGATCACTTCAGCGGCGATTTTCGCCTCATGCGTGGCCTTGTGCGCCAGCATGGGTTCGCCCGCGATGTCGCCGATGGCGAAAATGTGCGGCACGTTGGTGCGCATTTGTTTGTCGACGGGAATAAAGCCACGCTCGTTCACCGCAACGCCCGCCGCATCGGCCTTGATTTCGCGTCCGTTGGGGCGGCGGCCCACCGCCATCAGGATCGCATCGAAGGTGTCGGTGCTGTGCGCACCGCTCGCATCGAAGGTGACTTTGAGTCCTTCTTTCAACGCTTCAATTTTGGAAACTTTGGTTTTCAACAGGATTTTTTCGTAGCGCTTGCTGATGCGCTTTTGCAGCACCTTAACGATATCCTGATCCGCGCCAGGGATCAGCGCATCCATCAGCTCCACCACGGTGATTTTGCTGCCGAGCGCATCGTACACCGTCGCCATTTCAAGACCAATGATGCCGCCGCCGACTACCAGCAAACGCTTGGGAATGTCCGCCAGTTCCAGCGCTCCGGTGGAATCGATAATGCGTTTGTCGTCGTACGGAAAACCCGGAATGCGCGCCACCGACGAACCTGCCGCGATAATGCAATTGTCGAAGCCGATGGTTTTCACTCCCTCGGCGGTTTCAACCTTCAGCGTGTGCGGCGACGCAAACTCGCCGCGACCGGTCACCACCTGCACCTTGCGTTGCTTGGCCAGCCCCGACAAACCTTTGGTCAGTTTGCCGACGACGCCGGATTTCCACGCGCGCAGCTTGTCGATATCAACCGACGGTTTGCCGAAGGTAATGCCGCTGTGCGAGGCGTCTTCGGCCTCGGTAATGACTTTCGCCACGTGCAACAGCGCTTTCGACGGAATACAGCCCACATTCAGACACACGCCGCCCAGCGTGGGGAAACGTTCCACCAGCACGACTTTCTTACCCAGATCGGCCGCACGAAACGCCGCCGTGTAGCCGCCGGGGCCCGCGCCTAGGACCAAAACGTCGGCATGTATGTCGGCTTGCACTGCGGTGGGCGTGGGGGCAGGTGTTGTGGCCGATGTGGATGGCGCGATGGCCGCTGGAGCCACAGGTGTAGCGGTTGCAGCCGCTCCCGCCTCGGCCGATTCCAGCACGAGTATCAGCGAACCTTCTGAAACCTTGTCGCCGATCTTCGCCTTGATTTCCTTGACGACGCCGGCAATCGGCGCGGGCACATCGAGTGTGGCTTTATCAGACTCCAGCGTGACCAGTGCGTCTTCGGGCTTGACCGTGTCGCCCGGCTTCACCAGCACTTCGATTATCGGAATGTTCTTGAAGTCGCCGATGGCGGGGACTTTGACTTCGATCAGCTTCGGCATTAAAAATCCAATAAAAACAAATACTTACAAATCATACGCGAATATGCCCATCACCAAACACCACATACTTGAGCGAGGTCAGCCCCTCCAGCCCTACGGGCCCGCGTGCATGCAGCTTATCGGTGGAAATGCCGATTTCGGCGCCCAGGCCGTACTCGAAGCCATCCGCGAACCGGGTCGAGGCGTTTACCATCACAGAGCTGGAATCCACGTCGCGCAGGAATCGGTCCGCGCGCCTCCGGTCCGAGGTGACGATGGCGTCGGTGTGCTGCGAGCCGGACCTGGCGATGTGCGCCATGGCTTCGTCCAGCCCCTTGACGACGCGGATCGACACCACCGGCGCTAGCCACTCGGTGTAGTAGTCCTCCTCGGTGGCGGCCTTCGCCGCCGGCGCGAGCCTACGGGCGGCCTCGTCGGCGCGCATCTCCACGCCCTTTCGCGCGAAGATGGCGCCGCTCTCCGGCAGCACCTTCGGCGCGATGGCCTCGGCCACCAGCAGGGTCTCCAGGGTGTTGCAGGTGCCGTACCGCTGCGTCTTGGCGTTGTCGGCGATTTTCACCGCGAGCTCGGGGTCGGCGCGGTCGTCG
>SYEN01000354.1 GCA_005800795.1 Burkholderiales bacterium
AATTTCATCGTGCAGGCGCTGCAGAACAAGCCATTGACGATCTACGGCGACGGTAGTCAGACGCGCAGCTTTTGCTACGTCGATGATCTGGTCGAAGGGCTGGTCAGGCTGATGGCGACAGCCGATGGCGTGACGGGTCCGGTCAATCTGGGCAATCCGGAGGAGTTTACCGTGCGCAATTTGGCAACCACCGTCAAGTCGCTCACGCGAAGCCGCTCGCGGTTGGTGCGTCACCCCTTGCCTCAGGACGATCCCAAACAACGCCGGCCGGACATTGCCTTGGCCGCGCGGCTGCTGGATTGGCGCCCGCAAGTCAAGGTGCAGGATGGCCTCGAAAAAACGATAGCCTACTTCAGGGAGCGCTACCAGTAGCGGGTAGGAGCGTGAAGTAGAGGTCTTCCAGATCGCGCGCAAATCGCCCGCTGTCGAACAGTGGCACGCTTTTTTTCGTTGATACGATACGCTGGCGCGAGGCATTAACCGCGCTGCGATCACCCGCCAGCCGCAATGCCAGCGTTTCATAATCCGCCAGCGAGTAAGTAATCAGCTCTGGCAGTCCGCACGCACTCAGTATACTGCCCGACACGCGCGACGCGAATGTTTCACCGCACAACGCAACCAGCGGACAATCGTTCCACAACGCATCGCTGGCCGTGGTGTGCGAGGTGTAGGGAAACGTGTCCAGCGCGAGATCGGCCACCCTGTAGCGTGCCAGATGCTGCGCCTGTGGCAGGCGCGGGGCGACAATCAGGCGGTCAGGAGCCAAACCGGAGGCGGCGAATGCGTTTTGCAGATTTCGCGTGGCGCGGGGATTGTCTTCCAGCAGCCACAACAGGCTATCCGGTGCGCCGTGAAGTATCCGCATCCAGCAGGCAAAGACTTCCGGTGAAATCTTGAACGCCTGATTGAAGCAACAAAAAACAAACGCCTCTTCAGGCAAGCCATAATGAGCACGTGCGAGTGGTTCAGCGGTGGCACGCTTGCGATCGTTGGGCTGATAACAATACGGCAGGCGGTACACCTGCTCGGAATAGTAAGGCTCGAATTCAGGTGGAATAAGGAAGCCGTCAGCAATGATTCCGTCGATGAATGCCGCGCCCATGGTGCCGGGATAACCAAGCCAGTTCAATTGCCGCGGCGCCAGCCGGCTTGCAGGCCACGTCGTGCGTGAGCCCAGTGTGTGTCCTTTCAGATCAATCAGGATATCCAGTTCGGCATCACGTATGAGACGGACAGCAGCATCATCGGCCTCCCATCCGATGTCGACGAAGTGCTCGCAGGCATTGCGTAGCCGTGCGCGTATCGGGCTGTTGTCTTCAGGCCCGAACGAAAAAGCGAATACCTCGAACTTGCTGCGATCATGCAATTCAAGCACTTCGACGACCAGATAGGCGACCGCGTGTTGGTGGAAATCAGACGAGAGATACCCAATGCGGGGTCTTGTACGCTGCGGCCCGGAGCGACGGCCTTGTAGCGGCTCGGCCCGGATCGCACCGTACTGCGCCGAACACCATCGCTGTGTGTACTCGAGTTGCTCGCGGGGCGTCGTAGGTTGATACAGCAGCGAAAACGGCGTCGGCGCCGTGCCGCCCGCCGCCATTTCCGCACTGAGTTGCCGCCACACTGACGCCCATTCGTCCCAGTCGCAGGTGCGTTTCAGTTCGCGCGCCAGAATGCCGCGCAATAGCGTCGAGCCTGTTTGTTCAACTCCGGAGCGGATTGCCGCCAGCGCGCTTTCCATATCCTTGCGTACAAAGAAAATCTCCACCAGCGTGACGTACGCGTCCACCGTGTCTTTGTCGAGCAAGATCGCTTGTTCCGCGACGGACTGAGCCTCGTCCAACTCCTGCAAATGAAACAGCGTTGCAGAAAGACGCGCGTGCGCTGCAGCGTTGCCAGGTTCCGCGCGTATGACGAACCGTAAGTGCTCGGCGGCTTCCCGCATGCGACCCAGCGAAAGGCACAACACCCCCAAGCCCTCGCGGGCCGCGATCATGCCCGGCGCAACTTGTAACGCCTGCCCGTAGTGCTGGCGGGCTTCGTCACGTCGCCCCTGTTGAGCCATAAGCTGGGCAAGATTGGTCAGTGCGGCAGCGTGGCCGGGTGCTTGCGCCAGCGCACGCTGGAATAGCAATCCTGCGGCGTCAAGCTGGTCCAGACGTTTAAAGACTATGCCGAGGTTCACCAGGGAGTCGGCATGCCGTGGATCGCTGGCAAGAGCCTGTTCATACCAGTGCCGTGCGTCATCGAGGCGGCCGCTGTCCTGCGCCAACACGCCCAGATTGAACAGGGCGTCCGTGTGCCGCGGAACGATACGCAACACCTCCTGAAACCGGGCTTGTGCAATAGCTGCCTCGCCGGTCTGTGCATACGCCTGCCCCAGGTTCAGCAGGCAATCCACGTCGTTCGGCGCCATTTCCAGCGCCCGATTCAATATCGGCAGGGCGTCGGCTGGCCTTTGTTGATGCAGAATGGCCGCACCCAATCGCATAAATACGGACGCTGGCGCGCCGGGCAAGCGCGCCGCCTGCTGCAGCGCGCGTTCAGCCTCGGCGAACTGCGCCAACTGCAAATACGCCAGACCCAAGTGCTCCGCTGCCATACCGTGGCGCGGGTCGGTGACCAGCGCCTGCTGCAACAGGGCAACGGCATCTGGGGCTTGCCCCGTCATCAATCGTGCAATGCCCAACAGGCATAGTGCTTGCGGATGAAGCGGCGCCCGCCGCAGCACCTCGCCAACCAGCGCATCGGCACCGGCGGTATCACCTGCACGTAGCCGCGAGCCGGCTTGCAGGAGTTTGCGTTCAATCATCGCTGACATGAATTACCCGGAATCATCAGTTGGCGCTTGTCACGGTGGGGGGGATAATCGTTGTTGATACCGGCATATTTGGTTTTTTGCAAGCGCAAAGCCACTCGTTCTTTGCCCGGATCTTATTGTCTTCGCGCAATTCCGGTAGTAGGATGGTCTTCCCCCGCATGGGGTATCGACAAAGGAGATCGTGATGAAGCGCCTCATTTTCGTGGTCGTAGCTTTATTGGCCGGATGCGTGCAAATGCCGCCGACCGCGCAGGATATTCAGGCAAAAAAATTCGAGGCCGTAGCCGGAAAAGCGGTCATTTATGTTGTGCAGCCATTGGGGGATTCTTCCAACAGCGGTACCGTCAATTTAGGCGATGCGGGCCCTATTACTACGCAGCCAGGCACCTATTACCGCTGGGAAGTCGCGCCCGGCACGCACCGCATTGAAGGCGCCGGGCCGTTTTCCGCCGCTGCCGTGGTGCAAGCAGAAGCCGGCAAGATTTATTTCGTGCAGCACTCGGTACATGGCGGCATCCGCGAAGGGGTAAGTACCGTGTCGTTACAGCAAGTCGGCGACGCGTATGGGCGCCGGCTGGTGAGCCTGGCGCAGTTGATCTAGCCTGCGGCCCCAAGTGGATTCCTCCCGGGATTGATAATAAACGTAAGCATTGGCTACGACCCGCGCGAAGCCGTCGCCTTTAGTGTTCTGGCGCACAGCATCCACGCGCGTGCCAGCGAGCCGGTATCGATCACGCCACTGTTGTTGTCGCAACTCAAGGGTGTGCTCACGCGCGAACGGCATGCCTTGCAGAGCACGGATTTTTCTTTTTCGCGGTTTTTGACGCCTTATCTCGCGGGTTATGCGGGCTGGTCGCTGTTCATGGATTGCGACATGTTGATGCTGGACGATATCGCGCGGCTTTGGGCTTTACGCGATGAGCGATTCGCAGTGATGGTGGTCAAGCACGACCACGTGCCACCAGAGACCACCAAGTTTCTGGGCGAGCCGCAAACCCGGTACGAAAAAAAGAACTGGTCGAGCGTGATGCTTTTCAACAACATCCGTTGCCGCGCGCTGACGCCGGAATATGTAAACACCGCGTCGGGACTGGAATTGCACCAGTTCAAGTGGCTTGACGATGACGCGTTGATCGGTGCCTTGCCTGAGCGCTGGAACCATCTGGTCGGCTACAACGCCCCGCGCGCGGACGCAGCGCTGGTGCATTACACGCTGGGTGGCCCGTACTTCCCGGACTACGCAAATTGCGAATACTCAGCCGAGTGGTGCCGTGAACGTGACGCCATGCTCGCTACCGCTGGCGCGTCCAGCGCCAAAAAAACTTAGACAAATCAAACATCTGGCCATAAAATCGGGCGCACTCTGTGCGGCCCCGCGCTGGGTCATTGTGTGCATGCAAGTGGCGAGAGTCGTGGAAGAACTATGGAGCCAGCCCGCAACCTACCTGTCGAGGCACATGATGTAAACGATGTGCATGAGGCGCTCGAGCAGGCCGCGGAGTTGCTGCGTGTGCACGACGAGTTGCTCGCGCGGGTACAGGAAGCTGCCGAAGATGCCGGGCAGGCACCGCCCGATCCCAAACTGCAGGCACAAAACCTCGACGAAATCCGTGCACTGCTTGATCCGCTGCACCCGGCTGACGTGGCCTACATCCTCGAAGCCCTGCCGCGCGAGCAACGGCTGGTGGTGTGGGATCTGGTCAAGGCCGACCGCGACGGCGAGATTTTGTTGGAAGTCTCCGATGCGGTGCGCGAGACCCTCATCGATTACATGGACGACCATGAATTGGTCGCCGCAACCGGGCAACTCGATACCGACGAGATAGCCGACCTCGCGCCCGATCTGCCGCGCGAGGTTATCGAAGACGTATTCAAGCTGTTACCGCCGGAAGAGCGTGAGCAGTTGCGCGAAGCCTTGTCGTACGCAGAGGACACTGCGGGCGGCCTGATGGATTTCGACATGGTGCAAATCCGCGAAGACGTGACGCTCGAAGTGGTATTGCGCTACCTGCGGCGGCTGGATGAACTGCCTGATCACACCGATCAGCTGTTTGTGGTGGATCGCGCCGAGCAGTTGAAAGGGCTGATGCCCATCAATCGTCTGTTGGTTGCCGATCTCGATGCCGTGGTCGGCGATATGATGTTAAAGGATTACACGCAGTTCAACGTGAACGACGAAGCTGGCGAGGTGGCCGCGGCGTTCGAACGCTACGATTTGGTGTCTGCCCCCGTGGTGGACGATGCCGGCAAGCTCGTCGGACGCATGACGGTGAACGCGGTGGTGGACTACACGCGCGAGAAGACCGACAGCGACAAGTTAAGCGCGGGGGGCTTGCGCGAAGACGAGGATATTTTCGCCTCAGTGTGGAAAAGCGTGCAAAACCGCTGGTCTTGGCTGGCGCTGAATCTGATTACCGCGTTCGCGGCTTCGCGCGTGATCGGCATTTTTGAAGGTTCGATAGCTAAGCTCGTGGCGTTGGCAGCGCTGATGCCGATCATTGCCGGTATCGGCGGCAATTCCGGCAATCAAACTATCA
>SYEN01000355.1 GCA_005800795.1 Burkholderiales bacterium
CTCTCCGCCATCGCTGCGCGTGGTGTTCATCCCGCGCCTGCTACAAGCGCCGCGCAGGCTTTGCTCATGCTACGCTTCCATCCGCAAGCTCATCCGAGTGTGTTGACTGGGGTAAAATCATAAGTATCTGATTTTATTGATATTTTTAAAAATATAGCCAGTAAGGATTCCCATGGCCGGCAGTAGCCTTTTCCTGTTGATCGATGACATCGCCGCGTTGCTGGATGACGTGGCGGTGATGACCAAGGTCGCAGCCAAGAAGACAGCAGGGGTGCTGGGGGATGATCTCGCGTTGAACGCGCAGCAGGTGGCGGGCGTGAGCGCGGATCGCGAATTGCCGGTGGTGTGGGCTGTTGCCAAAGGCTCGATGTGGAACAAGGTGATTCTGGTGCCTGCTGCGCTGGCGATTAGCGCCTTGATGCCGTGGCTGATTACGCCGTTGTTGATGATCGGCGGAGCCTATTTGTGTTTTGAGGGCGTGGAAAAGCTCGCGCACAAGTGGCTGCACAGCGCAGCTGAGGATGCTCAACATCACGCCGCGCTAGTCGCCGCAAACGTGGATGCCAGCGTTGATCTGGTGGCCTTCGAGCGCGACAAAATTAAGGGCGCGGTCCGCACGGATTTCATATTGTCAGCGGAAATTATCGTGATTTCGCTGGGTGCGGTTGCCGCTGCCACGTTTGCCAAACAGGCCGCAGTGTTATGCGCGATTGCTGTCCTGATGACGGTGGGTGTGTATGGTTTGGTGGCCATGATTGTGAAGCTGGACGATGCTGGCTTGCATCTGCTGGCTACGCAGGGAGCCGCGGCGCTGGCGTCCGCAAAACGCACGTTGGGCAAGGTGCTGCTGGCGTTTGCGCCGGTGTTGATGAAAACCTTGTCCGTGGCGGGCACCATTGCCATGTTTCTGGTCGGCGGTGGTATTTTGGTGCATGGTGTAAAGCCGCTGCATCATGCCATTGAGGTGGCCGTTAAGCCGCTGGGGGGGATCCTCGCCAGCATTGCCGGGGCAGTGGCCGATGGCGTCATTGGCGTGGCGGCAGGCGCCATTGTGCTGGGCGTGGTCTTGCTGGCTCGCAAATTCAAGACCGGCAAAACGGCCTGAGCGCGCTACCGCCGAAATTACATCGGCGGCTTATTTCGTCAGCGCCAATTCCTTCAGGAACGCACGCAACTGCGCATCGTCGCGCTCCATCTGTTTGCGTGCCTCGGCACCGGGCAGATATTCGCTGATCCACAAATTATCTTCCAGCGTTTTTTTCCATTCCGCCGACTCGGTGAGGCGCTTGAACACGCGCTCCCAGTACGCAAGTTGCGCAGGCGTCATGTTTTTGGCGCCCTGAAAAGTGCGCGAATTCGACACCACTACGTCGAAACCCTGCTCGCGCCATGTGGGCACATTCGCCAGTGCACCACCCAGCCGCTTGGGTGCCGCCACCGCCAGCACACGCACCTGATTGCCGCGTGCCAGCGAGGCCGCCAGCGCCGCCGAGACGGGTGCCACATCGACATGTCCACCCATTACTGCCGTTGTTGCTGCGCCGCCCGACAGGAAAATCACGTTGCGTGTTTTCTTGATATCGACGCCGGCCAGATGCAGCGCCACCGCCAACCCCTGATGATTCGGATTGCCGATGCTGGTGGCGATGCCGAGGCTGAGCGCACTCACGTCTTTTTTCAGGCGCTCGATCAGATCGGCGCCGCTTTTTGCCGGCGAATCGAGCTTTACCGTCACGGCGATATATTCAGCGAAAAGATTCGCCACCTGCGTATAGTCCAGAAAACTCGGTCCTCGGCCGACGATGTTGTTGGTCAACATCGATTTGTTGGCCAGCACCAGATGGTGCGGGTCGGCCAGTTGCGCCACATACGTATATGCCAATGCGCCGCCGCCGCCGGGCTTGTTGACCACATTGACCGGCACGTCCATCGACTTTTGTTCCTGAAACACCTTCGCCATCAGACGCAAAATGTTGTCCGAGCCGCTGCCGGGTGCGTTGATCGCCACCAGCTCCACCGGCTTTACGGGTTTCCACGTCACTTCGGCAGCTTCCGCCATAGTGCTTGTGGCAGCGGCAGCGACCGGCAAAATGACTGCAAGATATAGCTTCGCTTTCATATCGACTGAACTCCTGTGCGTGGCACAAAGGGTGGTCTCGCCTAACCGGTATCCGCTGACGGGCAAAAGTACTGGATAAACCCAAGCCTACCACGAAATTCTACTGTAAGTATTTGATTTAAATAACTATTTTAAAAGAAAGGTTACGCGCTTGCGATGACGTGCGCACAGTGCAGGTCGCGCATTCCCTGCGGTTCCGTCGTGATTATGATTTTATTCAATATTTGAAGCGATCACCACGACTACCCATAAGCTTGGCGATACCCATACCTGTTCGGGGCCGCCGGAATTGTCAGCGTCCGCCAAGCGCACTACCCGCTTGTTCCCTGTAACCGGTGACGCTTACGTTTCGCCGATTTTAGGCGGCCGAGGTTTCGCTGAGGAATTCCGTAACTGTTTGATACAAAAAGAGAACTGACGCAGGTGATTGTGGGGTCTCAAGTATTGCGTACCGGAGCCGATATCAAACGAGTCAGTTCCATTGGGCCGAAGGACAAAAAACATGCGCAAAACTTCGACTGCGGTACAGATTCTATTCCAAGGCAAGACTTCCTGGCGCGTAGTACCGCACGTTTTCCCGCTCGGCTGGGCAGATCAGGACCGCTTTCATGCGACCGGCGATGCCTTGCCCATTGGCGTTGCACTGGCGGACTCCCTTGGCGACATCGTGCTGGTTAACCATCATCTATCGGATTTATCGGGTTGTCCCCGTGACGCGCTGATTGGGCAGCCGCTGGAGACTTTATTGCGAGGCCGTAGCTATGCGGTGCAACCGGGAATGATCTGCGCGCTCATTGTCAGCCCGCTGATGCGTGTTATCGAAGCTGATGGCGAAAGTCAGGCGGTGAAACGCGGCAACTCTGGGCTTTGCGCAGGAGCCGGCTTCGCACCAATGACAGCGAATCTTGTCGAGATCAATGCTTGCATCTCAGCATCGATAAAGCGACGCAGGGCCGACGATGACTTGGGGCCGCCGGCACGGCTTGCGTCGCAGGACTTGTGCGACCTTTTGCGCGGCATCGCCGATTTACTTGAATGGGTCGCGGACGATACTGACTGCGCGCCCAATCGCGAAGTTTCCCGCTATACCCGGCGCGCAGTGGCGCGGGTTGAAAGGCTGGTTACGGATTTGCTGATTTGTACGCGTGTCAGCCATGCGAATGCTGCGGCTGTCCAGGTGCATCCGCAGGCACTTATCGCACACGTGCTCGGCTCTGCGCTGCCGCGGGGTAGCCTCCCCATTGAAACCGATAGTAAGGCAGCACGCTTTATCGCCGCGAAGGCGGCCATCGAAACCGTGTTAGGCAACTTGATTTTCCGTGTGGGAATGCGACATGGCCCAATAGCCGCAAGCGTTCTGATCAGAGGCCGCCAGAATGAAATCGCGCCCGACTTTGCCGAATTTGGCGATGGCGCGGTTATGCCGCTGCATGTCAGGTTTGGCAGCAAACGATCCACGATGCTGCCGTATGCCGGTCATGAACGGATTTAGATTCATGCCGGAAGCGCGTATTGACCCATTGCCGTGCTGGGCGTGCCGCGTGGGGGCACCCGGCGTCCGGCATAGGCAAACCACCAAGGAGTTGAAATGATGCAGTCAAATCCGCCTGAAATTGCTGTTGGAGGCGCCCCTTTGCGGTTGCTGATTGTTGACGGCAATGACGATGACCGCGCACGCGTGCGCCGCGCCCTTGCGCGCACGCCCTTCAAGTTTTCCGCGATGGAAGCCGGGTCGATGCGCGAAGCGAGGCAGTATTTAGGGGGCAATGCTTTCGACTGCGTGCTGCTGGATTGTCACGTGGATGGCGCCGTCGGTGGGGACCTCCTCGCCGATATTGGTGCGCTGAGCGATCCACATCTGCCGGTGGTCATGATTACCAGCCAGGGTGATGAGCACCTGTTGGCTGGTGACATGACGAATGGCCTCTGTGATTACATCCCGAAGGAAAAACTGGAGGCCGATTTGCTCGGGAACGTGCTGAGTAACAGCTTGCGCCGGGCAAGCTTGCAGCGGGAAATCCATAGCCAGCGCGCACGTCTCCAGCAGCTGAGTCTCTACGATGTGCTGACCGGGCTGCCCAACCGTTCGTTGTTCTTCGATCGCCTGGATCAGGCATTGCAGGGCGCGCAGCGCAACGCCTCGTCGTTTGCCGTGTTGCACATTGATCTGGATCTGTTCAAGGAGGTTAACGATAATTTCGGCCACGCTGCGGGGGACAGCGTACTGGTTGTGGCCGCGCGACGCTTCAGGAATGTCCTGCGCGCCACGGATGCCGTCGCGAGACTGAGCGGCGATGAATTTGCCGCCGTACTGATCGGCACAGAGTCGGCGCAAGCAGCCATGACTACCGCTGGAAAAATCGGCATGGCAGTACGGGAGCCGATCATGGTATCCGGCAACCGGATTCAGGTCGGCGCCTCGATTGGTATAGCGCTGTTTCCGGATCACGCAGGCGATGCCGATGCCTTGCTCGCCATAGCCGGTCGTGCCACGAACAGCGCAAAGAGCTCTGGAGGCTCTGCGGTGTACAGCGCGAACATGGATACCGTTGACCGCCCGCGGCTGGTGGCAAGCCGGTTGCAAAAAGCCATCGATCAAAAAGAACTGTTTGTCGAATTCCAGCCGATGATCAATTTGACGAGCCGCAAGGTGATTGGTGCGGAGGCGCTGGTACGGTGGCGCTCGCCCGAGGAAGGCATTGTCCTGCCCGGTGCGTTTATCCCCATTGCGGAACGTTCGCCGGTCATCGGTCCGCTGACGTACGCGATAGTCGATATGACCCTGGATCAGGCGAAATTTTGGTATGACGCAGCGATTCCCATTCCGGTATCGATCAATTTGTCCGCCCGTCTGCTGGACGACGATCGCCTGCCGGAGCGCGTGGTGCAGGCACTGGAATCCCGGGGGCTGCCGTCGCAGCTACTGACGCTGGAGCTGACTGAAACCGCGCTCATGTCGAATGTGAAACAGGCGAAAAAAATCCTCGGCTTGTTGAGTGCTGCCGGCGTAAAAATATCCATCGATGACTTTGGCGCCGGATTCTCTTCGTTCAAATATTTGCGCGAACTGGATGTGTCGGAGATCAAGATCGATCAGGCTTTCACTGCTGATTTGAGAGAAGGTTCCCGCGATAACACCATTGTGCGATCCATTGCCCTGCTGGCGAGAGGTTTTGGCATTCCAGCCATCGCTGAAGGTATCGAAGACCCGCAGGCCTGTAATATTCTGCGCGACTTGGGCTGCGACAAGGGACAGGGGTTTGCCATTGCACGCCCCATGCCCGGCGCGGAGTTTCTTGACTGGCTGCTGCGTTGGGAGCTGGCGGCTGCGCCAGTGGGCGTGGTGCAATAAAGTGCGTATACCGGCCAGACTTATCTGGCCGGGATGCTCATTTTTTCTTCTCGGGCGCTTTCTCGCTTTCGATGGCGGGAATCGCGCGCAGGTAGGCGATCATTGCCGCCAGATCGTCCGGTTTTAACTGACTGGTGGTATTGCGGATGACGTCGCCCATCGCCTTGGCGGGCTCGTCGCCGTCGGCTGTGATGCCGCTGCCGAGGAAATCAACCAGGTCTTTCTCGCGCCATTTTTTCAAGCCTGCCGGAGTGATGTTGGGTATGAACTTGCCTTCGGGGGTTGCTGCGCCAGCGAAGTGACGATCCTTGCGCATGCCGCCCATGCCGGTGCGTGCGGTATGGCATTCACCGCAATGGCCTAATGCGTTGGACAGATACGCGCCGCGATTGACTTGTGCGGTGGCCTTGGGATCGGGCTTGAATTCGCCTAGCGTGAAATAGAGCATTTTCCAGAAGGTCACGCCCAAGCGCACATTGTAAGGAAAGCCCACGTCGTGCGGTTTGTTGGGCCTGGGGTTGGGCGGCAGCGATTTGAGGTAAGCGAAGAGATCGCGCATGTCCGCGTCGGTCATCGCAGTGAACGACGGGTAAGGAAACGCCGGGAAGTAATTTGCGCCGTCGGGCCGTTTGCCGTTGCGAAGGGCGTTGATGAATTCGGCTTCTGTCCACTTGCCGATGCCGGTTTCATTGTGCGGTGTGATGTTGGGCCCATAAAAGGTGCCGAAGGGCGTTTTCAGCGCGTGGCCACCGGCGTACGGCACGGCGGCTTTAGGGTCTTTGGTTTCTTCGGTGTGGCATTCCAGGCAGCCCGCTGCTTTGGCAAGGTATTCGCCGCGTTTGGCATCGGCTTTGCCTTGTTGCGCGGCAGCGTTCAGCGCGAACGCGAGCGGTAAGAGGCTGGCGAGCAGTGATGTTCTGACTGGCGCGTTCATGGCGAAACCCTCTTTGAAGTCTGCATTGGCGAAGCAAAAACGATAGCACAAAAAGAAAACCCCGCAAGAGCGGGGTTTTCCGTGTTGCTTTTAAGCCAAACGTCAGCGCTATTTGGCGCGGAAGGTCTCGTGGCAGCCGGAGCAGGTTTTGCCGACTTCCGCGATGGCGGCCTTGGTTGCGGCCTCGTCAGTTCCCTTGGACACTTTGACCAGATTGGTGAGGCTGCGCTGCATGGCATCGGCGCCGTCTTTGAACTTTGCAGTTTCTGTGAACACTGCCGGCAGCGCGCGTGAGTTTTCGCCCTTGGTATTCTCGTGGAAGCCATCCCACGGCATTTTGGCCAGCATTTCCAGCAGCGGGGCGTTGGTGGCCACGCGCTCGGCGTTGTACGGCGCTTTGCCGGTTGGCATGCCGGCGATCGGGCCCCAGTACTTGCCAATCAGCACCATGGCGGATTGGCGTTGCTTAACCAGTACATCGGGCTTGGCTTGAGCCATAACTGCGGCGCCATAGCCGGCACCGACCACCACCGCGAGACTGCCCAACACCAGTTTCATTTTCATAAATATCTCCTAACTATTTAAATTATAGGGATAATTTAATTTCTTACGGAACGTTGATCGCGCTGTATGTGAGACCGTTCTGTGCGCGACCAGTTCCAATGCGTGAGCAGTCTAGTGGATTTCCCTTAGGGGCGTCAAATGACTCCAAATATTGCCACCGTCAGGATAAATCCAACCGGCTGCTGCGCCCGCGCTTGATATCGCCGCGCTGCTTTTTACTGTCGAGGCGGCGCTCTTTGGCGGCGCGGCTGGGGCGCGTGGCCTTGCGTGGTTTGGGTTTGTGAGAGGCGGCGCGAATGAGCTCGACGAGTTTTTCCTGTGCATCGGCGCGATTGCGGCTTTGCAGGCGAAAGCGCTGCGCAGTGATGGTGATGACACCGTCGCCGCTGGCACGAGCGCCAGCGAGTGTGATCAGGCGCGCGCGCACCTCGTCCGGCAGCGATGGCGATGCGGCAGCGTTGAATTTCAGTTGCACGGCGGTGGACACCTTGTTTACATTCTGCCCGCCGGGGCCGGACGCGCGCACGAAAATTTCTTCGAGTTCTTTTTCGTCCAGCGCGATGGTACGGGTGATGTGAATCATGATACGTGTAGTTTACGGTAAACTTCTTCACATGACACCGAAGACATTCACCACGCGGCAAGGTTTCGCGGCAGGCTTTGCGATTTGTGCCGCGCTGCTCGGCTACGCGTACTATTTGCAATACGTCGAGGGGCAAAACCCGTGCCCGCTGTGCATGGTGCAGCGTGTGGCGTTTTATGCGCTGGGGGCGGTGTTTCTGCTGGCGGCATTGCACGGGCCAGGGCGCCGAGGCGTCGTGGCTTACGGCGTCATCGCGTTTGTCGTTGCCGCGCTGGGGGCGGCGGTGGCGGCGCGGCATGTTTGGCTGCAAAATCTGCCGGCGCATCTGGTGCCGTCGTGCGGACCGGGGCTGGAATACATGCTGAAGCGGTTTCCTCTGGGCGATGTCGTGACCAGGGTGCTGATGGGGTCCGGTGAGTGCGCAGAAGCCGGATGGAAATTTTTGGGGCTGACCATCGCGGGATGGTCGTTATTCTGGCTGGTGGCGCTGGGCCTGTTTGCGTTGTATCTTGCGCTACGCCCGCAGAGCCGCTAAGCGGGAATGTCAGGGGTGAGCTGGCGTCCCAGCGCGCTGATCTGGTCTTTGACGAACAGCTTGCGTTTTTTCAGACGTTGCACTTGGAGTTGATCGTGCGGCGTGCTTTCACAAATCCGTGCGATGATATCGTCCAGATCGCGGTGCTCGAGATACAACTGTTCAATGCGGCTTTTCAGTACATCAATATCGTGGGTGTCGCTCATGGAAAATCGTGCGTCGTGCGAACGGTTTGCAGGGCGCACAGTATACGGCGTGGTGCGGTGAAACACGAGGCCCGCAGTTGAGTGGGGCGACGGGGAGTGTTTTGTAAGTATTTGTTTTTATTGATAATTTTTAAAGAGGCTGGGGCATGGAAATTACAGTCAATGGCCGCACGCTCAACGTGATGGCGGAGGCGGAAACACCGCTGCTGTATGTGTTGCGCAACGATGCGGGTTGCAAGGGCGTGCGCTACGGTTGTGGGCTGGGGCAATGCGGCGCGTGCACGGTGATTATTGATGGTAAACCGGTGCAGTCGTGCGACGTGCCGGTGTCGGCGGTGGCGGGCAAGGCTATCACCACGGTGGAGGGCATTGGTTCGGAAGCGAAACCGCATCCGCTGCAAGCGGCGTTTGTCGAAGAGCAGGCGGCTCAGTGTGGTTACTGCGTGACCGGCATCATCATGTCGGCCAAGGTGTTGCTGGATGCGAATCCGTCGCCAAGCGACACCGAAATCAAGCAGGCGCTGTCGAAAAACCTGTGCCGTTGCGGCACCCATCTGCGCATCGTTCGCGCGATCAAGCGCGCTGCAGCGGAAATGAGGAGCTGACCATGGCCGAGACCCCAGCAAAACGCAAACTCCCGGGCAGCCTGGAAATCAACCGCCAGCTCTCGCAATGGCTCACCATCAACAAGGACGGATCGGTCGACATGCGGCCGGGAAAAATCGAAATTGGTCAGGGCATTCTTACCGCCGTGCGGCAGATTGTCGCCGAGGAACTCGATGTCAACATCGAGCGCGTGAAGGTGACCGCCGCCTCGACGCCGACCAGCCCCAACGAAGGTACCACGTCCGGCAGCCGTTCGATTGAAGAATCCGGCATAGCGTTTCGCTTTGCCGCCGCCGAAGCACGCGAGCTGTTGCTGGCGCGCGCGGGGGTGAAGCTCGGTGTGTCGATCGAGCAACTGACCGTCAGCGACGGCGTGGTCAAAGCGCCATCGGGCGCGACAGTGAGCTATTGGGATGTCACCAGCGACGACCTGCTGCAACGCGAAGCCACCGGCGAGGCCAAGCCCAAGTCGCATACACAGCACAAGGTGGTTGGCACGGGGGCCAAGCGCATTGATATCCCGGCCAAGGTACTGGGCAAACCGGTGTATGTGCAGGACATGGAAACTGCCGGTCTGGTGCACGCGCGCGTGGTGCGCCCGCCCAGCCAGTTCGCCGAATTGTTGAGTGTTGATCTGGATGACGTGAAAAAAATGCCTGGCGTGGTGGCGGTGGTACGCGATGGGCGTTTTCTCGCGGTGGTTGCCGAGCGCGAGGAGCAGGCGATTCGGGCGCAGGCTCGCCTGAAGCGCAACGCAAAGTGGAAGGAAGTGGCGCAATTGCCGGAATTCAATCCGCGCTATTTGCTGAGCCGCACGCCAAAAACCGAAGTCATAAGCGAAAAGAAGGGCGATGCGCCGGTAAAGGCAAATGAGGGCAAGGAATTCAGCGCCGAATACACGCGCCAGTTTCTCGCGCATGCTTCGCTTGCACCGTCGTGCGCGGTGGCGCGCTGCGACAACGGAAAATATACCGTTTGGACGCACAGCCAGAGTATTTACCCGCTGCGCGTGGAACTCGCGCCGGCGCTGGGCGTGCCCGAAGAAGACGTGGTGCTGCATCACATGGAGGGCGCGGGCTGTTATGGACAGAACGCTGCCGACTTTGTCGCCACCGACGCCGCAGTGATCGCCCGTGCCGTGCCAGGGCGCACGATCCGCCTGCAATGGATGCGCGACGAGGAGTTTCAGTGGGAGCCGTTCAGCTCTGCCATGGTAGTGAAAACGCGCGCCACGCTGTCACCCGATGGCCATGTGTCCGACTGGAACATGGATATCTGGAGTCATGGCCATGGCTCGCGGCCAGGCCGCACGGACGGCAAGAGTAATCTGCTGGCTGCGTGGTATGTCGAGAAGTCCCTGCCGCGCGCGCCCACCGGCAATCCGCCGCTGCCGGGTGGCGGCAGCCATCGCAACGGCCTGCCGATTTATGATTTCGCCAATCAGCGCGTGAGCAATCATCTGATAGCCGATCAACTGTTGTGCGTATCGTCATTGCGCGGGCTCGGCAGCCAGACCAATGTGTTCGCCATCGAGTGTTCGCTGGATGAAATGGCTTTGGCCGCAAATGCGGATCCGATTGCCTTTCGTATCCGCCATTTGAAAGACCCGCGCGCGGTGGCGGTACTGGAGAAAGTGGCGCAAATGGCCAAGTGGCGGCCGAAAGAAAAGGGCGCCAACAACAAGGCCCGTGGCGTGGGCTTCGCGCGCTACAAAAACGCCGCGGGTTACATGGCGGTGATCGCCGAGGTGGAGCTGGGCGAGCAGTTGCGCGTGACCAAAATCTGGAGCGCGGTGGATGTCGGCCAGATCATCAACACCGACGGCCTTACCAATCAGATCGAAGGCGGAATCGTGCAGGCGGTGAGCTTTGTGCTGAAAGAGGAAGTGAAATACGACCGCGTGCGCATCACGCAGGAGAGTTGGGACGATTATCCCATCCTGTCGTTCACCGAAGTGCCGGATGTTGAAGTGGCGCTCATCAACCGGCCGGAATTGCCACCGGTGGGCGCAGGCGAAGGTACGCAGGGACCGGTGGCTGCCGCCATTGGCAACGCGCTCTTCAACGCGGCGGGGGTGCGGGTGCGTGACATGCCCATCACGCGCGAGCGTATCGTGGCTGCGATGGCTTAGTAAATCAGCGTTCTTACGAAGCGTCGCAATCTCGCAGCGCAGCTAAATTTGTGTCGCCAGACCGTAGGCGCGATTGATAAAGTCCTTGGCGTTGAAGCCCTCGAACTGGTCGGGCAGGTCCGGGCTGGCGCATTGCGCGCTGAATTTGCGCTGGCGCACGGTGTTGCTGCATACATCGCGATAGTCGAGATCGTTGGATAAATGCTGTTGTCTGGCGCGATAATCGTTCATCTGGATGATCATGATGGCTTTCAAATGGGTGGTTGTCGCGCACCACTAATGCAGTACCTGTGCCAAAATGAAAATGCGCTGTGCGTTTTTACCGGAAATAGTTTAAGTATTTGTTTTTAAACACTTTTTTAAATATGAGCCATTTGGCTAAATATCATCTTTGAATGTCTCGCAGTATCTATCCGTGGCACGCCAGTGAAAAAATCAGCGGTGCCGGTAATATTACACATGAACGCCACAAACGTTTCGCCGACCGCACAAGTGCCTCCGGGTGTCGCACTTTACATGGCGCTGGTGCAGTTCTTTTTTGTCACTACCTGGACAATTTACGTCATATTCCTGCCCACCCTGCTGAAAGGGGCTGGAATTTCAGCGAGCTGGGCGCCATATAAACTGATCGTCGATCAACTGGTATTCATGGCGATGGATATCTACGTCGGCGTGGCTGCCGACCGGGCGCAAAAAACGCTGGGCAGGCTCGGCCCTTGGGTGATGGCAATGACGGCAGTGTCGTGTGTGGCCTTTCTGTTGCTGCCCTTTGCCGCTTGTGAGTACAGCCTCGGCACGGCAACTCCTGCGATAGTGCTGGGCCTGACGTTGGTGTGGACGGCGACATCGTCTGCGTTACGTGCGCCGCCTTGGGTGCTGCTGTCGAAATATGCATCGCAGCCCAGCGTGCCGCGCATGAATACGCTGATGCTGCTGGGGCTGGTGCTGGGAAGTGCGGTGGCACCGTATCTGGGCGTTACGCTAAAGAATATTGATCCGCGGTGGCCGTTCGTGCTTTCGAGCGTGAGCCTGTTGCTGGCCACGGCGGGCCTCATTTTTGTGGAACGGCATTTGAAGCTCAGTCCGCTTGCTCCGCCGACAACCACGCCCGAACCCGCTGATGTGGCCGGGCGCTCGTGGCTGTTTCTGGTGGGTGCATTGCTACTGGCACTGGGCTTTCAGATCCACGTATCGATCAACGCCAGCGTGCAGTATTTGCGTTTTGCCAAACCCGATGATCTGGAGTGGCTGATGCCGGTGTTCTGGGTAGGGTTCGGCGTGGCGATGCTTCCCGGCAGCGCTTTGAGCAAACGCTACGGTGATTACCCGGTGATGGCGGTGGCGGCGCTATTGGGCGCAGCAGGCGCCTGTGCAACTGCAGCTGCAACGTCGCTGGATACGTTGATCGCCGCACAAGCCGTCACCGGCGGTGCGTGGGGATGCATGTTGATGTGCGGCTTTAATGCAGCGGTGGCTGCGGGGCGCAGCGGCCGCGAAGGATTGTCGCTGGGCATGCTGTTCGCCGTACTGGCCGCAGCAACCGTGAGTCGTATCATTGCCGTGCTGGCCGGGTTGCCAAAGCAGCCGCAGTACGCCAGCGCGCTGGAATGGGCGCCGGCGTTATGTTGGGTGGCAGGCGCGTTGCTGCTAGGCACGATTATTGTGCGTAAGCGCGTACGATTGACCGGGACTGACTGAAATGCGGTAACCAGCTGCGATTATTTCTTACCCGCCTGCGCGCGCAATTCTTCGTAGAGGGCGGGTTTGGTATCGCGCAGTAGCACAGCTATCCGCAAATCGACGCCATTGGCGGCGGCCAGCGGCACATGCTCCAGATAGACCAAACGCAGCAGTTCACGCACAGGCCTGGACATGGAACGGCCGCTTTCATAACGCGAGCCGCCACTTTGCGTGACGCCGATTTTTGACCAGAAATCCAGCTGGTTAAGCCCGAGCTTTTTACGGATATCACGCGGATTTTTGATACGGGAAAACGGTTTCAAATTTTGATGTTCCTCAAGATTTATTGAGACCACGCATTTAACCGGTGGCTGGTTGCACGCTTCAACGCCTGAATGACTCAAAGCCATGGTGAGCGACGGCTGAACCGTCAAAAAACAGCGCTTTTACTCAAGCATTGTTGCAGACTGCTTACTGAAGACTATATCGATTTTTCCAATAAAATCAAATATAATCGTCGTCCTTTTTAACCCTGATCGCGCACCCCGCTACGCACCATAAAGCAGCATGGCACTCATAGTACAAAAGTATGGTGGCACCTCCGTCGGTAACGCCGAACGCATCAAGAATGTCGCGAAACGCGTGGCGCGTTGGCACGCGCGCGGAGACCAGGTGGTCGTCGTGGTGTCGGCAATGTCGGGCGAAACCAATCGCCTGATTGCACTGGCAAAAGAAGTACAGGCGCAGCCCGATCCGCGCGAGCTTGATGTGATGGTTTCTACCGGCGAACAAGTCACCATAGGTCTGCTGGCGATGGCGCTGAAGGATATGGGCGTCAAGGC
>SYEN01000356.1 GCA_005800795.1 Burkholderiales bacterium
GAGCCTGTATGAAATTCTACAAATCTTGAGCTTGAATGTGTTTGAGAAAACGCCTTTACATCAATTACTTACCCCAACCACCGATGAGCAAAATGAGCAAAACCAGCTCTCTCTACTCTGATAATCGTTGGGACACTACTGGTTTTAATTGAATATTTACTTCGACATTCCCAAGGCAACCAGCGTGCGCCGGTACGCGTCGAGTTCTTTTTCCAGAAACGCGGGCAGGTCGCGGTGGCCGATGGTGTCCACCGTCCAGAAATTGAAGTCGAGGTCTTTTTTCACCGCGTCGCTTTTCATCGCGCTGCTTAACGCGTCATCCCAGAACGCGAGTTGCGCGGCGTCGAGGCCGCGCGGGCCGAAGATGGTGTAGAACACGTTGGCGGTGACATCCACGCCCTGTTCGCGCATGGTCGGCACGTTGGCGAGCACGCCGCTATGGCGGCGCGGTCCGGCGACGCCGAGAAACCGTAACTTGCCTGACTGGGTAAGCTGCATCGCGCTGCCTGGGCTTTGCACGCCGACATCGAGGTGTCCGCCTGCAACTTGTATCGCGGTGTCGGTCCCGGAGTTGAACACCACCACCTTGAGTTTGGTGGGGTCTGCACCCGCCAGCCGCCCGATCTCGCCGACAGAAATATGGATCGGATTGCCCGCAGCGGTGGAGATGCCAAAGGTGACCGACGCGGGATCTTTGCGCAGCCGTTCGACAATATCGCGAGCGTTCTTGATCGGGGAATCGGCACGCACGAAATACATCTGGTATTCGTCGAGCAGCTTGATGATGGGCGACAACTCGCGTGGCGTTACCGTACCGCGCCCTGCCGCCACCGTGGTGAGCCAGCTTGACGAGGCGAGGCCCAGGTAGTGCGGACTGTTCGGGTGCGTGTTCAAGTAGGCGAACGCCACCGATTGTCCGCCACCGGGTTTGTTGACCACGTTGATGGGCGTACTGACGCGCCCATCCTGCAGCAGACGTTGCAGCGTGCGGCCGATGCGGTCGTTGGCGCCCCCGGGCGCAGCACCGACGATAATTTCCACAGGCCTTTCCGGGCGCCAGCCTTGCGCGTGCGTCAAGAGCGGAATACTGAACAACAGTGCCAGCCAAAGTCTCACGAAAAACTCCTTTTAAATCAATTGTTTAAGCCAGGGCATGTCGGTGCGGTATTGCGCCTCGAAGGCCTCGATCTGCGGCAGATGTTGCAATGTTACGCCGACGTCGTCCAGCCCTTTGAGCAGCCGTTCCTTGCGTGTGGCGTCGATGTCGAAGGCGTGTGTCGTTCCATCGGGTGCAATCACGATTTGGCGGGGCAGATCAACCGTCATGGCGATACCCGGCGCGTTTTGTAACTGCGCCATCAAGCCGCTCACCACAGGTTGCGGCAGCACGATAGTGAGCACGCCGTTTTGCATGCAATTGCCGCGATACACGTCACCAAAACTCGCGCCGATCAGCGCGCGCACACCAAAATCAAGCGTGGCATACGCGGCACTTTCGCGCGACGAGCCGCAACCGAAATCGGGGCCGGTGACCAGAATGCCCGCGCCGTGATACCAGGGCTGATTGAGCACAAAACGGGGGCATGGTTGCTCCTGTTCGTCGAACCGCAGATCGTGCAAAAACACGCGCGCGTAGTCGTTGTAACCGGGCCGGCGCGGCAGACGTTGAAAGCGCCCTGGCACAATCATGCCAGTGTCGAGTTTGGCGATGTCGAGCGGGGCGGCTATGGCGGTGAGGCTGGTGAAGGGTTGCATGGTTTTGGTATTACAGCGTGCGCACGTCGGTCAGCCACCCGGTTACTGCTGCTGCAGCCGCCATTGCCGGGCTCATGATATGCGTCAGGGCACCAAGCCCCTGGCGGCCTTCAAAATTGCGGTTGGTGGTGGAGGCACTGCGTTGTCCGGGCGCCAGGCTGTCGCCATTGGAGCCGCCACACATCGAGCAACTGGCGTCGAGCCATTCAAATCCGGCTGCGAGAAATATTTTGTCGAGGCCCTCGGCTTCGGCGGCGCGTTTCACCGTGGAGGACCCGGGCACCACCATCGCGGGGACGACGGCTTTGCGGCCTTTGACCACCGCCGCTGCCGTGCGCAGGTCTTCGATGCGCGCGTTAGTACACGAGCCGATGAACACGCGGTCGATCCTTATACCGGCCAGCGGCGTGCCGGGCGTGAGTTTCATGTAGTCGAGCGCGCGCGCAACACGGCTGCGCTTTTCGCTGCCGGTAATGGATGCGGGATCAGGCACTCGGCCGGTGATGGGTGAGGAATCTTCCGGACTTGTGCCCCAGCTCACCATCGGCGCAACGTCGCTGGCGTCGAGCGAGAGTTCGCGGTTAAAGCGCGCATCGGGGTGCGACGGCAGCGTGCGCCAGTAGGCGAGCGCCTGATCCCAATCGGCGCCGCTGGGTGCGAGCGGCCGGCCATGCAAATAACGACACGTGGTGTCGTCCGGCGCGCTCATGCCGATGCGCGCGCCGGCTTCGATCGACATGTTGCAACTGGTCATGCGGCCCTCAATGGACATTGCGCGGATGGTTGAACCCGCGTACTCGACAGCGTGCCCGACCGCGCCGCCGATGCCGATGTGCGCGATGATCGCAAGAATCACGTCCTTGGCGCTGACATGCGCCCCCAACGCGCCATTGATGCTGATGCGAAACGTATTCGGTTTTTTTTGCCACAGCGTTTGCGTGGCGAGCACGTGACGCAACTGGTTGGATTGCCCGATGGGAATCGGCAGCGCGCCCAGCGCACCGTGCGTGGCGGTGTGCGAATCGCAGCAGGCAATCAACAGGCCCGGCTGCGTCCAGCCAAGCTCCGGGCCGATGACATGGATGATGCCCTGCCGCGGGTGATGCACACCGTAGTGTTCGATGCCGAATTCACGCGCGTTGGTGTCAAGCGCCTCCACCACGCGGCGGATTTCCGGATGGGCGATGCTCGCCGGCGCAGTGGCGCGATTCGTTGACGGAAGATAGTGGTCGGTCACCGCGAGCGCCTGCCTGGGCTTGCGAACCTTGTGACCTTCGGCGCGCATCTGGTCAAAAGCGAGAAAGGTGCCGCCTTCGTGAACCAGATTCTTGTCCACGTACAGCAGGTCTTCGCCTTGAGGATGGGGCACGATGACGTGCCGTGCCCATACCCGGTCAAACAGCGTGAGCGGCGTAGTCATTGTTCTTTCCCTACGGAATCTACGACCTTCCCACGATTGTCTACCAGACGCTGCACGGTGTCGCAGAACATTTCCACCGAATCGGCCTTGAAAATCAAGGTTTGTACGCCCACTGCCGCCGCCTGACTCTGCAATTTCTCGTCAATGAAGCCCGAGGCCACCGCCACGGGCAAGCCGGCCCGGATGCCTTGTACTGCCCTCGCCACGTCCAGCCCGGACATCCCCGGCATGTTGTAGTCTGTCAGTACAAGTTCGAAAGCGGCGGGGTCGGCGCGCAGCGCAGCCAGCGCGTCTTGGGCATGGGTGTAACTGGCCACGCGATAGCCGCGCCGCTCCAGCAGGCGTTTGACCAGATAAGACAGATCTTCGTCATCATCAATGTACATGACACACACGCCGCCGCTTACGGCTGGCGCCGGCATCGCTGTCGTGTCAGCCTCCGGGGTCACAGTGTCCGCCAGCACAGTGTCCGCCGGTAGGTACAGCGTGAAGGTCGATCCCATTCCGGGCTCGCTATCGACGGTAATCGTGCCCCCGTGCTCCTGAATGATGCCATGCGCCACAGACAGGCCCAGTCCGGTGCCTTCACCCACTGGCTTGGTGGTGAAGAAAGGCTCGAAGACGCGTTCGCGTGTAGCCGCATCCATGCCCAGCCCGGTGTCGCTCACGGCAATCCGCACCGTGCGGCCCGGGTGTTTTTGGTGCAATTCCAGCAACGCGGGGATATTCTGTGCGAGACCCGCGTCCAGCAACACCGTATCCAGCCGGATGTCGATGTGTCCGGTGCCTTCGGGCATTGCCTGATATGCGTTGGTGGCAAGGTTGATAATGACCTGCTGTATCTGCGTTGCATCGGCCAGTACCAGCGGCGCATCGGGGTCGCAGTAAACGTTCAGCGTCAGGCGTGCCGGCAGGGTGGCGCGCAGCAGGCGGGCGGTCTCTTCCACCACTCCAGGCAACGATTCCGGCTTGAGGTGGGTCGGTTGGCGGCGGCTAAAGGCCAGTATCTGTTGCACCAGATCAAGCGCCCGCGACGCGGCCTTGTCAATCTGCGCCAGGCTCTCCCGTGCCTGCGGATTGTTTGCGGTGTCCTGTCGGGCCAGATCGACGTTGCCGAGGATGGCAGCAATGATGTTGTTGAAATCATGCGCAATACCGCCGGCCAGGGTGCCGATGGCCTGCATTTTTTGCGATTCGCGTAGTTGTGCCGCCAGCACGGTACGGGCTTGCTCAGCAAGCCTAAGCGCTGAAATGTCGTGCATGACGATGGCGGCGCCAATGACCGTCTGTGATTCGTCCCGGATCGGCGAAATGCTGCGGATAACCGGCACGGCGGTTCCGTCCTTGGCAAGCCGTATCACTTCTTCCAGGGGAATGGGTTTGCCAGCGGAGAGCAGCGCCGAGTGATCGCGGACAATGTGTTCCATTGCGGACGGCATGATGAAGGAGATGCGCTGGCCGATCGCTTCCGCGGTGGCGTAACCGAACATCTTTTCCGCGGCGGCGTTCCACGACAAGATGGTGCCATCCAGCGTGCGGCTGATAATCGCGTCGGTCGAGTTCTCGACGATGGTGGCGAGCAATGCGCGCGTGGCGCCGGCGAGCTTGCGCTCTGTAATGTCGCGCATGAAGGCGCAGTTGTATTCCTGACCCTGAAATTGAATGTAATTTGCGGTGACTTCGGTGTGGATGAGACCGCCGTTTGCGGTGTAATGATCGGATTCAAACGTGAGCGATTTTTGGCGTTTTAGTTCCTCCCAGTGCGCGGGCCAGGCATGCGGCGGGAAGTGCGGGTCGATATCGGAAACGGTTTTTCCTACCATCTCTTCGCGGGCATAACCCAGCACACGGCAGGCGGCGTCGTTAACGTAAATGATTTCCGCGTTGGGCTTGATCCAGAACACGGGGTTGACCGCGCGATCTATGCTGAATTGCGTTAATTGCAATGAGTTCTGAATGTGTTTGCGCTCGGTGATATCTTCGATCACGCGGATGGTATAGAGCGGCTTGCCGGTGTCGTCGCGCGCCAGCGATTCGGTGCGCGTCACCCAGATTACCGTGCCATCCTTGCGGGTGTAACGTTTTTCGTTTGAAAAATAGTCTATAGCGCCGGCCATAAGCCGGGCACGCTCTGCGTGCCCTATGTCCCGATCGTCGGGGTGATTGAGCATTCGCGGTGGTGTACCCAGCAGTTCTTCCGGCGCGTAGCCGGTGATTTCGCTGTAACACCGGTTATTCCGGATGTAGCGGTCGTTAAGATCGAAATGCGCGATGCCGACCGCCACCTGGTCGAAGGTGGCGCGAAAGCGCATTTCGCTGTCGTGGATCGCCGCTTCAGCCACTTTGAGCGCGGTGATGTCTTGCAGAATGATTGAGGTGCCGATGACTTTACCCGCTGAGTCGTGTATGGGCGCGTGGCTGGTGAAGACTTGTATGGGGCGGCCGTCTTTAGTCATACGGTCAGTCTGGCGCTCGATGACATGCTCGCCGTTGAGCAGGCGTTGGGTGTTTTGCTGCATGTAGGAGGCCCGATGCGGCGGTACGGTAAAGTCAGCGGGTTTGCCGATGACTTCTGCGGCAGAATAGCCGAGCATGCGTTGCGCCCCGGCGCTCCAGGAGGTGATCTTGCCCTTCAGGTCGCGGCCGAGAATGGCATAGTTCGAGTTGTCGACGATGGTAGCGAGCCGGTCGCGCGCGGCGCTGGTATGCCATAGCCGGTACAGCGTGGCGAGGATCAGTCCCAACGGCAGCAGGCCGAACAGCCCTACCAAGAGCGAGCGCACGGCCCAGCCGGCCAGAGCGTCACGCGTTGATATGCCCACACCCACAAAAAACGGATAACCCTCCAGCACGGCTATGCTGTAAATGCGCTTGACGCCATCCGTCGCAGACACTATCTCGAAGGTGCCCTGTTTTTTCCCCGCTGTGATGACCTCGCGTGTGGGCATGCCTGGTGACAGTGGCACGCTCTTGCCGCCGGCAATGGCCGGCCGGCGCAGTACCGGGCTGAAGCTGTCGCTGCGGAAAATCGTGATCAGGCCCTGCTCTCCGATGTCAAGTGACTGAAACAGTTTCTGAAAATACTCGACTTCGACCGATGCGCTCACCAGGCCGCGGAACTTTCCCTGGCTGTCGCGCAGCGCCTTGGCGATGGTCAGGGACGGGCGTCCGGTGACGCGGCCTATCGCGACCTCGGAATACACCAGACTGGCCCGGGCGCCGTCACGCGCCGCGCGGAAGTAGTCGCGGTCAGCCTCGTTCACGCGCGGCGTGGTTGCGCTTTCCGAGGTGTAGATCAGGTCCCCTGCCGAATCGAACACCCGCAGAGCCGACAATTCGGGAAAATTCTGGCGGCGCACAGCCAAGCCGGCATCCAGGGCTTCTGCAAAACGCGGTACGGCTTGCTTGTCGAGCGCATCCAGAGGCAACTCTGTTGCCATGACCTGCAAATGCGCGCCGGCACGGCGCAGTGCGGCGTCAAATCTCGCCTCGATAATCGCCGCATAATTGCGCGTCGTCGTCGCAGTGTCGTGCAATTTCTCGCGGTAGCTCGACAAGATCAGATACGCGAACAGCGCCACCACGGCAAACGTGCCCGCAGCGATGGCGCACAGTTGCAGGTGGCTGCGTTTCACGATCATGGTATCGCGCGGGCGCCGTTACGTTTTGGGGTGCATACTACGACAAAAGTTAATCCGCTCAGTCCTTTTTTTCCGCTTCCATTTCCGCCATCGCATCCCTCGCCCAGCGAAACGCCTCGATGCCTGCCGGCACGCCGGCGTAACAGGCAATCTGCAGCAGCACTTCCTTGATTTCGTCCTTGGTCACGCCGTTGCCGAACGAACGCTTCACGTGCAGCTTGAATTCATGCTGGCGGTTGAACGCGGCCAGCAACCCGATGTTGAGCAGGCTGCGCGTTTTACGTGGCAGGCCGGGGCGGCTCCAGATCATGCCCCACGCGGTTTCGGTGGCGTATTCCTGCATCGCCATGCTGAATTCGTCGATGTTTTGCATCGACTTGTCGACGTATTCCGCGCCCAGTACTTCGCGCCGCAGGGTGATGCCTTTGTTGAACAGTTCGCTGGCCATAAAAAATCCTTTATTAAGCGTGGGTTAAAAAGACGGATGGAGGATGTATCGTAAGTATTTGTTTTATATGATTATTTTAATGAAAAGATTTGCCGGCCTAGTACTGCTTTATGATGCGTAGCCGTGGTCGCCTCGTCGCGAGGACGATGCGAGCAAGGGAACTTGCACGCATGTGTCAGGGTCAGCACACCATGAGTTTGCCGGACGGAAATAGAACACTGAAATGAAGAAAAAATTTGTAATGCTGCTAACGATTGTACTCGCGCTGACGCTCGGCAGTTGCGCGTTCGCACCCGTGAATCACGAAGGCGGTGACGCGCCGCGTACTGCCGCCATCGTGCCGCTTAAGGCGCAGCGTCCGGTGCTGGGGCTGGTGCTGGGCGCGGGCGGCGCGCGCGGCTTCGCACACGTGGGCGTGATCAAGGCGCTGGCGGCGGCGGGTTTGGAGGCCGACGTGGTGGTGGGTGCGAGTTCCGGTGCGCTGGTGGCGTCGTTTTACGCCAGCGGGATGAATGCACAAGCGCTGGAGGCGCTGGCGTTGAAGCTGGAAGACGACGATATTTTCGACTTCACGCCATTCGGTCCCGGCGTGGTGCAGGGCGTGCGGTTGCAGGAATTCGTCAATCGTCATTTGAACGGGCGGCGGATCGAGACGCTCGCCAAACCCTTCGCGGCGGTAGCCACGGAACAAGGCAGCGGGCGTATGGCGGTATTCAATCGTGGCGACACCGGCGTCGCTGTACGCGCTTCGGCCAGCGTGCCGAAAATGTTCTGGCCGGTGATGATCAATGGGCAAACGTATGTGGATGGCGGCGTGGCAAGCCGGGTGCCTGCACCGCTTGCGCGCGAGATGGGCGCCGATGTGGTGGTGGCGGTGGATATTTCACGCCGTCCGACGCAGGACGCCAACGACGCGGACGTGGTAATTCGCCCGCAAACCACGCGCTCGCGCATCAACGATTTCAAGCATCGTCAGGCCAACATCGAAGCGGGCGAAGCCGCCGCAAACGAAGTCATTCAGGAAATCCGCGCGCGGCTCGCGGCTGCGGCAGCGCGCAAAATCAACGGTAATGCGGCTGCGGCGCTGAGCCGCTAACCCGCTAACCCGCTAACCCGTTGTTAACCCCATTAACCCTTACACCGCCAGGTGCGTGCACCAGGGATATTTACAGCGCGCTGCGCACCGGTGTCAGGCGCTGGTGGTTTTCAGTTGGTGCGACAGAATCAGCGGCGCCACCTCGGCCGCCGGAATGGGCTTGCTGAAGTAGTAGCCCTGATATTCGTCACATTCCAGCCGTGACAAAAACGCCAGCTGCTCGGCGGTCTCCACGCCCTCGGCAATGGTCTTGATGCCCAGTTGCTTGCTCATCGCCACCACCGCCGACACGATGGCGGCGTCGTTGGGGTCGGAACTGATGTCGCGCACAAACGACTGATCGACCTTGATCTTGTTCACCGGAAAACGCTTGAGATAACTCAGGCTTGAATAGCCTGTGCCAAAGTCGTCGATGGCGATGGCCACCCCCAGTTCGCGCAGATCGATCAGCGTCTGTATGGTCTGTTCGGCGTGCTTCATAATGCTGCTCTCGGTGATTTCCAGCCCCAGCCAGCGCGCATCAAGATGGCATTGCGTGAGCACGGTGCTCACCACCTGCAGCAGGTTGCTGCGCCGGAATTGCGGCGCGGAGATGTTGACCGACACCGTAAACGGGCTGAGTCCCGCGCGTTCCCACGCTTTGCATTGTTCAGCCGCCGCGCGCAGGATCCACTCACCGATGGGCACGATGAGGCCACTGTCCTCGGCAATGGGAATGAATTCCGCCGGCGACACGCGTCCCAGCGCCTTGCTGTCCCAGCGGAGCAGTGCTTCCATGCCGATGAATTTGCCGGTTTTTACCGCGATCTGCGGCTGGAAGTACAGCTGGAATTCGTTGCGTTCGAGGGCGCGCCGCAACTCCACTTCCATGCCCAGCCGGTCCTCGGTATTGACGTTCATGTCAGCACGGTAGAGCTGCCAGTTGTTGCGTTCCTGCTTGGCGTGATACATCGCCACGTCGGCGTTTTTCAGCAGCTCGTCGCGGTCGTGATCGTCAAACGGGAAGATGGTGATACCGACACTTGTGGTGGTAAATACCTCGCCGGACTCGGTTTCGAACGGCGTGGCAAAGGCGTTCTTGATTTTGTCGGCGATGGTGCTGATTTCGTCGATGGTGGTGGCATTTTCAACCAGTACCGTGAATTCGTCGCCACCCAGGCGCGCGATGGTGTCGGTGGCGCGCAAGGTTGCTGCCAGCCTTTCCGCCACCTGTTGCAACAGGATGTCGCCGGTGGCGTGGCCGCGCGTATCGTTGATCTGCTTGAAGCGGTCGATGTCGAGCAACATCACGCCGAGCAGCGTTTCATTGCGCGGGCGCGCTGCATGGCGGCATCCAGCCGGTCGAGCAACAGATAGCGGTTGGGCAGCCCGGTCAGCGAATCGTATTGCGCCATGAAGGCGAGGCGTTCCTCGGTCTGGCGGCGTTTGGTGAAATCATGCAGCAGCCCAAGCACCTGCTTGACTTCACCGCCGTCGCCGCACATGGGTACGTAGGTTACGGTAATTGACATCTGCCGGCCGCGCAGGGAAATCAGCAACTCTGCTGTTTGGGTGGATCGTGTTTCGTGCGCGAGCCTCAGCATCGGCAGCAGCTCGCGCGTGACTTCCGGTGGCAGCAGTTCCTCGTCGCGCCGGCCGATGATGTCGGCTGCGGGACGCGCGAAAAATTCGATGCCGCGCTGATTAACGAATTGCAGCCGCAGTGTGCTGTCGTAGATGAGAAACACATCAGGCACGCCGTTCAGAGACAGACGCAACAGTTCTTCGTTTGATTTGATCTGGTCCAGCATGAGCCGAATCGGCGACACGTCGCGATGCACGCCGACGGTGCCCGTAATGTTGCCGCGCGCATCGCGTATCGGCGCGTAGCTGCTTTCGACGAATATGTGTTGCCCGTCCTTGCGGGTACGCTTGGTCTGCCAGCCAACAATGGTTTCACCGTCAAGCACCCGCTTGCGCAGCGCGCGAATTTCCTCGCGCTTGGCCAGCGGAATCAGCCAGTCTGTCTTTTGCGCCAGTGCCTCTTTCGCGCTATAGCCGAACAAACGTTCGGCACCGGCGCTCCAGCTCACGAAGCGTTGATCGAGGCCGGCACTGGTGATCGCGTCCGGCGACGCCTGTACGGCGGAGGCTAGACGCGCGTTTTCTGCCTCGACGCGCCTCTGCCGCGTGACATCCTCGAATGAGGCCACCACCGCAACCGGCTTGGGATCGCCGGGTGCCAGCACCGGTTGCGTGTTGACCGATAACCAGCGCAGCGCAGAGCCACCGGGGCGGATGCCCACCAGCACGTTTTTTTGCGGCTTGCCGGTGCGCAGTGCCCGGCGGACGGGAAAGTTTCCGGCGACAAACGGTTTGCCGTCGTCCTGAATCGCTTGCCAGGAATGATCGTCGCGTAGCGCCTGCTCAATCTCTAGCGCGGTCATGCCCAAAATAGTTTCTGCGCTGGGATTGGTGGCAATCACCGCGCCATCACGAGAAACCATTACCACGCCTTCCGACAAGGCGTAGAGCAACTCATGGTACCGCTGGGCCGTCAGTTTGGGCGGATTGGGCTGGCGGCGTGTTCCCTGTACAGCTGCGGCGCGCTTTGAGGTTTGGGTTTTGCGTGGCGATTTCTTGTTTGCAGCCATACGTATTCCATACTACCGCAAAAGGGGTGATCCAAAGTGCAACTGATGCGTAGTGTCCCCGGCCGGTGGATTTACGCCGGGCGTTTGACTTACAATAGTAAGCAAATAGTAAGCACCTGATTTCTTGGATTAATTTTTCGGTAATTTAACAGAAAAATTGCAAAAGTTGCCGTTATTTCACGCGCCGCCGGATGGAGGGTGTGCTACCTTAGAAAAGTAGACGCAAGCATTCTGTGCGAGCGTGTAATGGTTGGCGCAATCTACACTGTAAGCACGAATACAGCCGTCCTGAATCTCAAGTATCGATAGCGATTGCGATCCCGTAGCAATCTTCAGGTGCGGTTGGTTACGGTTTGCCGTTCTGCCCAAATATCTTAACCGTCATATCAGCTTATTACCATGCCAGACAATCAACGGGCACTGGTGGTGGATGACATCCCATCCAACCGCCTGATCGCGCAGGCCATGCTCAAGCAATTGGGTTGGTCGGTGTTGCTGGCTGCCGATGGCCGGGAAGCGTTGCGCGTGCTCGAATCGACCGTGCTGGATCTGGTGCTGCTTGATATCAGCATGCCCGGCATGAGCGGCATGGAAGTTTGTCAGAAAATTCGCGAGAACACGGCATTGGTCGATCTGCCGGTGATTGCGTACACGGCGCACGCGCAGCCGGAAGACCGCCGCAGTTTCATTGCCAGCGGTTTCAACGATGTGCTGATCAAGCCAGTGAGTCGCGAAACGTTGGCGAATGCAGTAGCTGCTGTCATGCGGCATCGCAAGTAGGCTCTTGCGACCCTGCCATTGCTATTGAATTAATTGTTAATTGCCGTAGTACTCGCCGCGAACCGGCGGCAGGCGCGCAAGACGCCAGTTTTCGAGCGCCCATGACCAGATGTCACGGATGGCGGCCGCCCGCAATTGGGCGGGCGGCGCATGATGCAGGAATATCAGCGCGTTGATCAGCGCCGGTATCGGGTGATCGTGATCCACCGCCGCCGCACGCGACTGCTTGGAAAGTTTCTCGCCTTGTGCATTGAGCGCCACCGGCAGATGCGCATAGTGCGGTGTGGCCACCTGCAGACGTTGCTGCAGCCAAATCTGGCGGGGCGTCGAATCCAGCAAGTCCGCGCCACGAACCACATGTGTGATGCCTTGCGCGGCGTCGTCCACCACCACGCAAAGCTGATAGGCGGTTAATCCATCGGCACGTGCGACCACAAAATCGCCGACAGCGTTTTCAACATCCTGCGTGATGTGCCCTTGCACGCCGTCATTGAAAGCGATGCGCGCACCCTGCGTGCGCAGGCGTCTGGCGCAGCCATGAGATGCGCGCGCCGGAGTGGGACCGTTGCGGCATGTGCCCGGATACACCGGCCCGTCAATACCCTGCACAGCGGAATCGGCGATCTCGCGTCGCGTACAGGCGCACGCGTAGAGCGCACCGTCTGCCTGCAACTGGTCGAGTGCCATGCGGTAGGTGTCCGTACGCGTGCTTTGATACAGCACCGCGCCGTCCCATGCCATACCGAAGGCTTCGAGCGTGCGCAAAATGTCATCAGCCGCGCTAGGCACGACGCGGGGCGTGTCGATATCCTCAATGCGTACCAGCCACTCGCCATGATTCACGCGCGCCTCGAGATGGCTGCCTACGGCAGCCACCAACGAACCGAAGTGCAGCGGCCCAGTGGGTGACGGCGCGAAACGGCCGCGGTACACCAGGTGTAAGGGCCTACGCTGCCGCGTCAAATACCGGCTGATCGCCCTTGATCTGCGTACGGTGCATGAGGCGCCGTGTGCTGGCGTCAAACGGATCGCGCCGGTGCATGGCGC
>SYEN01000031.1 GCA_005800795.1 Burkholderiales bacterium
CCTTCCCAATCACTGCCCAACCCACTGCCGCCTTCCGACTTAATGGGTGAGGTAGACTGCGTTTGTCGTTCTCAAATGCGGCGATTTCTATTCCACATGATGTCAAATGCTTGAGAGCGGATTGTTTATGCAACATTCGGGATAGATGCGCTGAGTGCGGGTTTGCGCTGGGGCACAAGCGGTGCGGGAACACCCGTCGCATTGACATTCAGTTTTCCGTCGGGAACCGCTTTTTTTGACACGCAGGACTATCCGTCGGGCAGTGAGGTCAGCAGCTATGCTTCACTGAACGCCACGCAGAAAGCCGCAGCACGCCTTGCATTTCAGGCTTGGTCCAATGTCGCCAATATTACGTTTACGGAAGTGGCCGACAATGCGTCAATCGTGGGTGACATACGGCTGGCGCTGCATCAAGGGCCGACTGACGAAAGTGGCCATGCCTACTATCCCGGCGGCACTTACGACCTGGCCACCGGCATTGCCTTTGGCACGAACCCGTCCGCGGGTGATGTGTGGCTCAACACTTTGATCGCGTCGAACTTCTCGCCCGCGCTCGATACTGACGGTTTTCAGACTTTGTTGCATGAGATCGGGCATGCGCTGGGCTTGAAGCATTCGTTTTCAGACCAGCCTACATTGCCAAACAGTCAGGACAATTGGCAGTACACCGTGATGAGCTATACGTCGAATGGCTACTTGTACCCGGTTACCCCCATGCTCTTTGACATTCAGGCCATTCAATATCTGTATGGCGCGAATATGTCATACAACACCGGTAACAATAACTACACGTTTACCAGCTCCGAAGTACTTACGCTGTGGGACGCTGGCGGTACCGACACGATAACCGGTAGCGGCAGTATTAATCTGACACAAGGCAGTTTCAGCCAGGTCAATGGCGCGAAAATCGCCATCGCATTTTCAACATCGATTGAAAACGCGGCAAGTGGCGCCACTAGCGATAGCATTACCGGTAACGTGGGTGCGAATACCCTGCGCGGTTTTGGTGGTACTGACACGATCGCGGGCGGCGACGGAGATGACTGGATTGAAGGAGAAACCGGCAACGATCCACTGCCGGTGGGTCAGACCGCGGGCAATGACAATTTGAATGGCGAGAACGGCAACGATACGATACTGGGTGGTGCTGGCAACGATGTCCTTTTTGGAGGCACGGGAATAGATTTTCTGATAGGTGAACTCGGCAACGATCTGGCCTACGGTGGCAGCGAATTTGATGCCATCGACGGGCGTCAGGGCAGTGATATTCTGTATGGCGAAGGCGGCGACGACATTATCTTTGGTGATGGCTATTACTACATTTTTGGTTTCGCCAACGACAGCCTGTTTGGCGGTCCAGGCGATGACATCATGATGGGCGAGGCTGGGGAGAACAGCACCTCGGGTAGTGGTGATGCGATCCATGGAGAGGATGGCAACGACTTACTGGACGGTGGTGCTGGAGACGACGCCATCTACGGTGGCAATGGCAACGACGTTATTGATGGCGATCATGGGAACGACTATGTCGTGGGCGGCCCCGGCGCAGAAATCATGCTGGGTAGCAATGCTGTAGCGTATGGTGGGGCGACGACTGGCAGTGATTTGTTTGTGTACCAATCAATGGTGGATGCGGGGGATAGCATTTACGGCTTTGATACAAGGTCAGGAAATACAGATGGCATAGACTTACGGGCGTTTTTTGATGGTTTGGGATATGCCGGTACTACCCCTCGCGCCCTGGGTACTGAAATGCTTCGAGTCGTCCAATCAGGTGCAGACGCACTGGTGCAAATCGACCCGGATGGCGCACCCGGGGTACAGGGATACACTACGATTGTCACTCTGGTGGGTGTAACCGCCACCACAATCACAGATGGTTTCTTTTTGTTTCAATAGGGCCAGCTGCAGTTGTTGTTGGCGCAAAATGTCGTGGCAAGATTTCTGATCATTCCTTGCATCGCGGATGGCATGTCCACGAATGTTTTCCATCGGGTGCGGTGCCATCTGTCTTCGAAAGTTGCTCGTGTTTAAATTCCTGTTCCCGCTATTTTTGTTTTTGGATTTCCACGTCCTCGTCCACGCTCAATCCTATCCCACCCGTCCGATTCGACTGGTTCACGGGTTCGGCGTTGGCAGCGCGATTGACGTCATGGGGCGTCCGCTAGCGGCGAAACTTGCGGAAGTGCTTGGGCAGCAAGTCATTGTCGATAGTCGTCCCGGCGCCACTGGTGGCATTGCCAACGAATTCGTCGCGAAAAGTGTTGCCGATGGCTACACGCTGCTTACCGCGCCTGGCGGCTCATTGACCGCTGCGCCGCATCTGCAGGCAGTTCGCTTCGACCCGCTGCGCGACTTTGCTCCGATTGTGCAGACCACCGCGTTTTCCTACGTGCTGGTGGCGCACCCGGCCGTGCCGGCGAAAACTGCAGGTGAACTGGTGGCTCTCGCAAAATCAAAACCCGGATTGCTCACCTACGGCTCACCCGGCGTGGGCACAGGCTTTCACTTGGCCGGAGAATTATTTTGCAGCATGAGTGGCGTGAAAATGCTGCATGTCCCGTATCGTGGCGGCGGTGCGGTGGCGATTACTGATCTGGTTGGCGGGCGTGTGGATCTGATGTGGGACGCGCTGGCGGTGGTACGCCCGCAGTTGCAAGCGGGTAAATTGAAGGCCATTGGCGTTACTGGCTCGCGCCGCGCAGCCGTGTTGCCGGAGGTGCCGGCCATCGCAGAGAGCGGGGTGCTTGGCTACGAAATACAGGGTTGGCACGGCATGCTCGCGCCTGCGGCAACACCGCGAGAAATTGTCGAACGCCTGAACACTGCGGCGGCCAGGGTGCTCGCATCCCAGGAGGTGCGCGAGTTGTGGGCCACGCAAAACATGGATGTCGTGCCGACTACGCCAGCGCAGTTTGCCGACCTGATGCGCAAGGACTTTGAGCGCTACGGGCAGCTGATCAAGAAAGCAGGTATCAAGATTTAACGGCGCCCGTTTCACGCCATGGTTAAAACCCTGTAAGGGGTTAGCTCAGAACGCGCGGCGGGGTGACGCTTTTATCCACCTGCATTACAAAATTGCAAGGCATTTCGCGGGCGCAATGTTCCGGGTCGCGGGCATCCAGCGCGGTGGGCTTGCCGGGGCCATAAAACTTTTGCGCTGACCGAGCGGCGAGGATGCGGCGCCCGACGTCACCGGCGGTGACCCTGTTTTCATTCAGCACAAGGTCGCGAATATATTCCGCGCAAGCCAGATCATCATCGTCGATGGGATGCGTTGCCACGATATTGACCGTGGCGTTTGCCTGCCCCGCAACCAGCGCCCGCGCGTGCAACGCCGTATTGCGTGCATTCGAAAAACCGGTGACCAGAACCGTGTCGGCGGCTAGCGCTAGCAGCGTGCCTTTGACGCCGTTGGAGGTTTTCTGGATCAGCGTCTTGCCTTTCAAATCCGCCGCGGAAAACCGCTGTGGCGAGTTGTCGAGGTCGAATCCCTCGATGGGCAGACCCGCGATTTCGCCGGCGAGTAAAAACGTGGGGTGCAGCTTCTTGTATGCAAAAGCTTCGTCAGTGGTGTTCACCAAATAAATCTCACGCACACCGCGCAGGAAAGCGATTTGAGCCACGGTGAACGCGCGAATGACATCAATTACCACGCTCACCGTGGCGGCGGGGTAGGGCGCGTCGGTGCCTTGAATGATGCGGATCGCGGGTTCTTGCATGGGGGATGGCGGCAGGGACGAAAGCTAAACCGAGAACGGAAGTAGAAGCAGACTGCCTGTAACGTAAGTATTTGTTTTTATTTATTATTTTTATAATGCGAAATCTGCGCTCATGCCTTGCGATTGGACAAGAAGCCGGAGGTGCGCCGGTTGTCCGGCTTGCGAAATGGCGCGCGGCCTTCGATAGCGACGGCGAAATCCTCGCCGGTCGTGTCATACAAATGGAACGTGTCAGAGCGTATGCCCAGACGCAGCGTCTCCAGCGCAATGACGTCGCTGAAGGCAATATTGCCAAGATTAACGTTCGGGCCGAAAGTGGAGATCAGCGTGGTTTGCAGTTTTTTGGTGGGTGTCTCCCAGATCGCGTCGGTGATACGAAAGCGCGACGTGGCGATGCTGTCCACCAGCCCCGCGCGCAAGTTGCCGGACGAGTCGCAGATGCCGCTCATCCCCGACTCGCGCGATTCGAGTATGACTTTCTGCGCGCCCGCGTGGAGATCGTTGAGAATGGCTTCGATCCACGCCGACACCGGCATGTTGTCCGCCTTGTCGATGTCCTTTTTGCCGACTTCGCTGATGACGTGAAACTCTTTGGAGAAATCCCTGATGTGCCGCGCCTTTTCGGCCATGGCGATGTCGAGCGTACCGTCGGAGATTTCGACAATATGGCAGTCGTGCTGTTTCAGGAACTGGTAAAACGCATCCACTTTTTTCTGCGAAAGTGCTTTTTCGAACAAGGTGCCGCCAAAGTAGTAGGCGACATCGTGCTTCTTCAGACATTCGATCTTGCGCCCGAGATCGTCCGTAACAATGGCCGTACACCAGCCGAACTTCACCACATCGATCAACTCCGGCGTGCTTTCGATAACGTCCTCGAAGTAGCGCGTGGGCACGCCGTTATCAATCAGTGACGTGACGCCGATGTCGCGCGGCTTGCGCGCGCGCTTGGGAGTGTTCAAAAAATTCGATGGCAACATTTTGCTCCTCTCGAAAAGTGGTAGCGTGTGGCATGCTTTTGATGATTGTCCAATGACGGCAATGTAGTCCACGCACAGTTCTACCGTCAACCGTTTGCGACAGTAAGCGCGAGCAAGAGGCAGGCTCGCGGGGACGACTTAATCTATCTGGCTACTGCTGTTGCTGTCGCCAGAATTACTACTGCTGTTGCCCGAGTTGCTCCAGTCTCCACTGGCGCCGCCTCCGCCGCTTTCGCCGCCATGGCTGGAGGATTCGCTGGTTGAGCGCGACTCGGGGGGATCGTTGAAGCGGGATGACGTATCTTGTGAGGCTTCGGCGTGTTGGCTCGCCTGCGAGGAATCCGCGCTGTGAGTTGTTTGAGCAGTGCTGCGGCCAGACTCGGTTCATCGTCAGGTGCAGAGAGCTGAACCGGTTCCGTTGTGGACAGCAGAGGCGCTGCGATTTTGCGTTTCCAGAATTGCCACGCGGGTTGCGGCTTGGCTTCCTCCAGGCGAATTCTGAATCGCTTCATGTCGGGCGGCTGGCCGTTCTTGGTTAGCGCGCTGAGTATCGCCGCCATCATTTCATCCGTGAGACGAAACCCGCCTTGCGTGCGCCGCATCAGCCCGTCAGCGCCTGCTGCGCCAGCGTAGGCCAGAAACGCCGGTCGGCCATACATGCCCGACAGTGCCGCCGAGCCATACTCGCCGCGGAATACCCACAATTCGGGGCCATACTCGGCTGTCTGCTCGGGCGTAGCCTGTGCACGTCCCACGCAGTTATAGGTTCCCGAGGGCGGATGCCCCCAAGGTTTGTGGGTGTTGCAATCCACGTTGTCGTGAAGTGCGCCCAGTACGAGCGAAGCCGACGCCACGGCGAAGCCACGGGGCATCTCCGAATGGTCATCGCCTATCAACGTTGCCACGGCGTAGCATCCACGGTCGCGTGGTAAGGTCAGTTTTAACGTCAGCATAGGCGTGAGTGTAAATCGCGGTGTCGGGGGTATTTTAAGTATCTGATTTTGTTGATGTATTTTGAAATTAAACCGGGCGCTGGGAAGCGATTATCGTCTCAGCGGCCATCAAGCCCGAATGACGGAGCCAGCGGCATGAGCGTGGGAAAAAAGTAGGCATTGTCGCTACTGCGGCATCCGGCATCGTGCGCGACACTGCAAGCACTTAGGCGGGCTGGATTTGTGTGAGCGCGCGCCGGACTTCCGCGCGCGGCAAGCGTGGAAGGACTGGATTTTGCGCAGTTCGATCCGGCGATGAATCCTCATCTGTGTCCGGTCTTTGTCAGTGTCACCGGCACCAGGGTTGAGTAGTTCACGGCATTGACGATGCACGCCCGGCGGCGATAAAGTGACTGAAATTTGCTGCCAGGAAGAAGCAGCGGGAGGAATAGCTTGAAACCGAAACTGTTTGCGATGATGTTGTGCCTGCACGGTACGCTCGGTCACGCATGGTTTGCCCATGCGCAACCCGCTGGGGGCGACAGCGTATTTCCAGCTAAGCTGGTGCGGATGGTGATTCCCTTTGCCGTGGGCGGCAGCAGCGATGCCGCTGCACGCATCATTGCGCCGCCACTGACGGAACGCTGGAAGCAGCAGGTGATTATCGATCCGCGTCCGGGCGCAGCCACGGTGGTGGGTACGGACATCGTGGCGAAAAGTCCGCCGGACGGCCACACGCTGATGATCAGCTCCACGCAGTTTACGCAAATTCCGGCGTTGATGGCCAAGTTGCCGTACGACCCGGTGAACGATCTGGTGCCGATCACGCGCGTCATCCGTTCGCCGCAGGTGATTGTGGCGCATCCGCAGTTGCCGGTGAAAAACATCCGCGAGCTGGTGGCCTTGGCACGCGCGCGGCCCAACCAGTTGAATATGGGCAACGCGGGCAATGCGTTGCCGACGCTTTATTTCAATATTCTGGCCAAGATCAAAATTGAAACCATTCCGTATAAAGGCGCGGGGCCGATGATGGTGGACGTGGCGGGCGGGCATGTGCCGCTCGCCATAGGCGCGGTGAGTTCGGTGCAAGCTGCGGTGCGCGCGGGTCGCGTGTCTATGCTCGGCGTCACATCGAAATCGGCGGCGTTCCCGGACGTGCCGGTCATTTCACGCGACGTGCCGGGGTTTGAAGTCGATACCTGGTTCGCGATGTTTGCGCCGCGCGGAACACCGCGGGAACTGGTGCTACGCATACGCGAGGATGTCGCCGCCGTCTTGCAGATCGCCGAAGTGCGCAAGCGCCTGGTGGATATCGGGGGTGATCCCGTCGGCGAGCCGGTGGACGAGTTTGCCGCACTTGTGCGCAACGAAATCGCGCGCTGGAAAGAGGTGGCGAAGACGTCCGGCATCCAGCCGCAGTAACGGAAATGCTCTTGGTCAAAGCGGTGCTCCCTATGCAGAGGCGCCCTTGACCATCGCGCGGTAGAGCACCCGCCGCAGCGGCGGGGCATAGTCGTTTTCGACGCGATATTGCACGCTACTGTTATCCCACAGCATCAGGTCGCCCGCTTGCCAGCGATGGTGGTAGTGAAATATCGGGTTCTCCAGGTGTTGATGCAAGCGGGCGAGCAACTCGCGGCTGTCGCGGTCGTGCATGCCCCGGATGCTGGCGATACTGGCCGGGGCCACGAACAGACATTTGCGGCGCGTCACGGGGTGCGGGCGCACCACAGGGTGCTCGATACCCCCCCGGAAAATTCGCGTCATGCCAGCATCCAGATAGAAGGGCGTCGCGCGCCACTTGCGGGCCGCGCCGCTGGCGTGCTGCGCGCGCATGCCGTGCAGTTGTTGACGCAGTTCAGGCGAGAGCGCGTCGTACGCGGCGCCGGTATGCGCGAACAGGGTAGCGCCGAGCGGTACGCCCTCTCTTTCAGGGATTTCGACGGCATATTGAATTGATAGCCGGTACGGTGTTTTCAGATGCGCGCCATCACTTTGCCAGAAGCGGCCGCTTTCTGGTATGCCGCCGGGTTTGCTGTCGTCGGTCATGTTGCTGTTCAGTATGAGTTCGGGAAATTCCAGTTGCGACAGGCGTGGATGCGGATGCGGCGCCAGCGGGCCGAGCGCGCGCGCAAATGCGATGAACGCTGCCTGCGTCAACGATTGGCCGCGCATCAACACCACACCGCGCGTGTCGAGCACGCGGAGGATTTCTGCAGTCGCTGCTGCTGGCAGGGCATTCGAGGAATCGACGCCACTGATTTGCTCGCCGGCGTGCGGCGTCAAAGGGCGCGTGCTCAGCATGCCGTGCCGATGGGGCAGTGGAACAAGCTGCCCAGCTGAGGGTTTATATAAGTCATGGATTTTATTAGTCTTTTTATTGAAACACCAACCGCTACTCCGGTTTGATGCCAGCCGCGCTGACGACCTTGGCCCACTTGCCGATTTCGGCACGCAGCAACTGCGCAAATTCATCGGCGGATGCGGGCGCGGGATCAAGCCCGTTGCGGAAAAATTGTGCGCGTGTGTCCGGCTCGTTCAACATCTGCCGTAGCGTGGCGTTGAGCTTTTCGATAACGATGCGCGGCGCTTTTGCTGTGGTGAACAATCCATACCAACCGTTGACTTCGTAACCGGCAAGGCCTGATTCCATGAAGGTCGGCACTTCGGGCATCGATGCGGCGCGGTGTTTCGTGCTCATGGCGACGGCGCGCAGCCGGCCGCTGTCCACATGCGGCTTCAACGTGGCGATGGAGCCGAAAAACATCGAAACGCGACCTGCGATCAGATCGGGCAGCACTGCACCGCCCCCTTTATAGGGAACGTGCTGCATGTCGAGGCCCGCAGTGATTTTCAATAATTCGGCGGCCAGATGCGGCGGCCCGCCAGTGCCGGTGGAGGCGTAGTTGATTTGTCCCGGTTTGGATTTAGCCCAGGCGATGAATTCGTTCACGGATTTGGCCGGCACGCCCGGGTGGATCACCATCAGATAAGGCCCGCTGGCCACCATGCCCACCGGCGCAAAATCGCGCAACGTGTCGTAGGGCAACTTGCGCACCAAACTGGGGTTCACCGCGATGCTGGCTGACACGATCAAAAGTGTGTGCCCATCGGGGGTGGCGCGCGCGACGATTTCCGAGCCGACCACGGTATTGGCACCGCCGCGATTGTCCGCGACAAACGGCTGGCCAAGTTTTTCAGCGAATTTTTCCGCGACAATGCGGCCCAGAATATCGTTGGTACCGCCTGCCGCGAAGGGCACTACCAGACGTACGGGACGCGCAGGGTAACTGGCTGGTAACGGCTGGGCGAGCCCCATTGCATGCGGGTAGATGCCGGCTGCCACCGTGGCGGCGGTAGCGGCCGTGGCAGCGGCAGCACGGCGCAGCCACCCACTTGATATAATTTGCGCCTTTCCCATTTTCTTTCTTACTGGCTTATATCATGCTTAAGGGTATTTCCGATCACGACGCGCACGCGGATATCCGCGATGGCGTGCGCGCACTGTGCGCACAATTTGGCAGCGAATATTTTCAGAAAGTCGACCGGGAGTATGCCTATCCTGACGAATTCGTCACTGCGTTGACCAAGGCCGGCTGGCTGTCGGCGTTGATTCCCGAACAGTATGGCGGCTCCGGCCTGTCGCTCACTGCGGCGACCGTCATCATGGAAGAAATCAACCGCAACGGCGGCAATGCCGGATTTTGCCACGGCCAGATGTATAACATGGGCACGCTGCTGCGTCATGGCTCGGACGAGCAGAAGAAAAAATTCCTGCCGAAAGTCGCCAGCGGCGAATGGCGCCTGCAA
>SYEN01000357.1 GCA_005800795.1 Burkholderiales bacterium
AGGTTGTGGCCGGGACTCAGGCGCCCGCCCGCTAGCCGGGACGGGGCCATGTTTGCGAAAAGGCCACAGCAGTATGCGCAATAAGCTCATTGATCGGATTTCGGCAATGTTACACACGCGGGTCGCGCGTGGAATTGACAAGGTGTAGCAAGTTTACTTTAAAAAATAGTGACTGTTCAGCCTGAAGCAGGCATCGGGGCCTGCCCCATAAAGGTTAAGCGCAACACCTCGAACAGATTATGTCCTTGCTTGTGCATGGTGTCGAGATAGGAGCGAATAGTGCAGAAATTCTGCGCGCCGTTGAGCGTACGAAAGCAACCGGAGACTTTCTGCTTGACCTTGGGCATTCGGATGGCGCGCTCGCCGAGATTGTTGGTAAACGGCACGCGCAGGTCGGTGACGAAACGCAGCACCTCTGCGGCATGCTCGCGCATGCGGTGCAGCAAATTGAACGCCGGCGTTTGTTTGACCCGACCACGGCGTTTGTTGTGTCGGACGGCATGAGGGTTATGGGTATGAGCGTCGAGCAAGATCGCCTCGTAGTGCGTGAAGATCCGCCGTATTTGCCGCGCACTGAGCGCCGTTCTGTCGTTCTGTCGCGCCGCCTCGCAGCGTGTATGGGCACGGGTGAGCAGCGCCATCATGCGTTTGGGCCAGCTCTGTCCGGTGGTTTCGTGCAAAAACGTCAATTCGCGCAACAGGTGTGCATTGCACAGGGCGTGCTCGCAATCCAGTTGCCAATACGGTCCCCAGCAATCGTGAACCAGCGTCGCAATTCGCTTGGGCAGGATGCCATGCTCGGCGATCGCGGGCATGCCGCGCTTGGCATGAACGCCATACCATGTGTGGGTTTCGCTGGCTACGGTATGCAGCCAGTGCAGCTTCGCGGCCACCCGCAGCCCCGATTCATCGGCATGCGCCACCGGCACGTCAATCAATGCCTGAGCAATGCGTTCAACGTTCGGGCGCAGCTGCGCACTGGCCTCACCGATCCAGGCGAGCACCGTGGCCGGCGAGACCTTCAGCGCAAACAACTGGGTGATGAGTTGCGCACTGCGCCCCAGCGGCAGCAGCTGGCCTTCGCTCAGATGCACCGCCAGCGCGCGCACGTTCGGACCGTATTGCACAACTTCGGTCACGTTCTCTGGAAACTGGCTTTGGTGCAGTTGCCCGCAGGTGCAACGCAACTGCCGTGTGCGATGTTCGGTGACCTGATAACGCGCAACCGGTATGTCGAACACTTGCCGGTGCTCGTCCACCCGGGCATCGACCGTCATCAGGGGGATACCGCACGCTTGGCAGTGCTGCGGCAGCGGGTGCTCAATCACCACGTCCACCTCGCTCGTACGCTTGAGCGTCTTGCCGACGCGCCCGAACTGTCCGCCAGGCTTGGCGCCCGAGGCCACGCGCAAGGAACGCGTCTTCTTCGTCAATCCATCGCTCGAGGGCGGTTTGCTCGAATTGTGGCTGTCCTTGGACAGCCGCGCTTCGAGTTCTTCCACGCGCGCCGTCAACTGCCGAACCTGCTCGATCAACGGAAACAACATCCGGATCAGATCGTCTTTCTGGTCGTGGGTAAGGCGCGAGAGGTCCGGCAGTTCTTCCATGAATCACAGCATACGCGATGCGTACAATTTGTACAATAGCTTCAGGCTGAATAGTCACGATTTTTTGACGATGGGCAAAAAGCGCTGCGTGAGTTGCGTGCTGGTATTGCGGCGAAAATAATCCGTTACCGAGGTTTGCCCGCCGGAGAGAATGCCCTTGGCGTCCTGCAGCGTCATTTTTTTTGCCGCGTCGATCAGCAACGTTTTGGCTTCCGGCACGGCGGCTTCTGCCGCACGATTCATCGCCAACACCAGATCATCAGCCTGTTTTTTCATGCCGAAAGTGCGCATTGCGCCTTCCACCTGGCGCAGCGCGGGCGGCATCGGAATTTTGACTTGTGGATTGCCGAAAAAGCCATTCTCGACGCCGAGTTTGGCCACTGCGGCGGCGGCACCATCCGACAGCGCCTGACGCACGCCACTCGCGGCATCGGTGTTGCTGATGCCGGCAAGCTGCGCGTGTGCGGCGAAAGCAATGACAGACAACAGAAAGGCGCTCAGAATACGCAACATGGTTGATCTCCATTTAACGGGCTCGCGCCTCAGGGTGACTGGTTGGCGTAATCGTATGTCGGCGATGTTGCTGGCGGCAACTGTTTTAGCGGCTTTAGTGTCGTGCGCGCCCGCATTCGAGAAAAAACCCGCGCCGGCTGTGACATTCATGACAATCGCAGGAGAATCCATTCCACTGGCAAGCCTGCGCGGCAAGGTGGTGCTGGTGAATTTCTGGGCCACCGACTGCCCGGTGTGCATCCGCGAAATGCCTCAACTGACCGAAACCCATAAGAAATTTCAAACGCGCCACTACGAAACGGTCGCGGTGGCCATGTGGCACGACCCGCCGATACGCGTGGTGGGTTACGCCGAAAAAAATGCGCTGCCGTTCAAAGTGGCGTTCGACCCGGTGGGCGAACTTGCCAGGGCGTTTGGTGATTTAACCCTGACGCCGACGACTTTTGTGATTGACAGGCGCGGAGATATTGTCTATCGCACGGTGGGCGCGCCGGATTTCAAGAAGCTGCACGAGCTGTTGGATAAAAAGCTCGGCGAAAAAATTTAAGCCGCGCCGGTAACTCCCGCCTCATGCGCCTGCTGGTCCGCGTGATAGCTGGAGCGTACCAGTGGCGCACTGGCGGCGTGCATGAAGCCCATTTCAGCAGCTTTGGCAGCAAACAGGTCGAAGGTCGCTGGTTCAACAAACCGAAGCACAGGCAAATGATGTGCGCTGGGTTGCAGGTACTGGCCGATGGTGAGCATGTCTACGTTGTTCGCGCGCAGGTCGCGCATGACGTCCAGAATCTCTTTGTCGGTTTCCCCCAGCCCCACCATGAGGCCGGATTTGGTGGGCAAATGCGGAAAACGAGACTTAAAATTATTCAATAAAAGCAATGAGTTATGATAGTCTGCGCCGGGCCGTACGGGTTTGTACAGACGCGGCACGGTCTCGAGATTGTGGTTCATCACATCTGGCGGGCACTCACTCAATATGTCGAGTGCGATCTCGAGGCGCCCGCGAAAATCCGGCACCAGCACTTCGATGCGCGTTTGCGGTGAACGCGCGCGCACCTCGCGGATGCAGGCTTTGAAGTGGGCTGCGCCACCATCGCGCAGATCGTCGCGATCAACGCTGGTGATCACCACGTATTTCAGTTTTAACGCCGCGATGGTGTCGGCCAGATGCACGGGCTCATCGGCATCCGGCGGTAGCGGTTTGCCTTGGCCCACGTCGCAGAAAGGACAGCGGCGCGTGCACAAGTCGCAGAGGATCATGAATGTTGCAGTGCCCTTGCCGAAGCATTAGCAGATGTTGGTGCAGCTCGC
>SYEN01000358.1 GCA_005800795.1 Burkholderiales bacterium
AGGCTGTGCCCGGCCACCATCGAAGGCAGAGGACCGCCCGCCGCCTGCCAGGCACGATACGTGGCGTAGGCTGCCGTCAGCATCACCGGCTGGGTATTGACCGTGGCACTCAGTTGATCAGCGGGACCTTCGGCCACCAGCTGCCACAAGTCTTGACCAAGTGCGTCCGACGCTTCAGCGAAGGTGTCTTTCACCACCGCCACATCCGCAAACGGCTGCATCATGGCCACCGATTGCGAGCCTTGACCGGGAAAAACCAGGGCAAATGTCATGATAAAAAACTCAATAAAAACAAATAGTTATATCAATAAGTCTGGGTGGCTATCGGGGGTTACATGCGCACCATCAGCGCGCCCCAGGTAAAGCCGCCGCCGACACCTTCCAGTAGCACATGCTGGCCGCCGCAGATGCGGCCGTCTCGCACGGCGGTATCCAGCGCCAGCGGCACTGACGCTGCAGAGGTGTTGGCATGCCGGTCCACCGTGGTCACCACCTTGCTCATGGGCAGGTTCAGTTTTTTAGCGGTAGCCTGAATGATACGGATGTTTGCCTGATGGGGTATCAGCCAGTCAATCTGCGATTTTTCCATGCGATTGGCGGCGAGCGCTTCTTCAGCGACCTCTTCAAGTACGCGCACAGCGAACTTGAACACTGCGTTGCCTTCCATTTGCAGCAAGGGCCGCCCGCTTATTTTGCCACCGCTCACCGAGCCTGGCACCGAAAGAATATGCGCATGGCTGCCATCCGCGTGCAGATGCGACGACAAAATGCCTGGCGCGTCGCTGCGCTTTAACACAACCGCACCCGCGCCATCGCCGAACAGCACACAAGTGGTGCGATCTTCCCAATCGAGAATGCGCGAATACACCTCCGCACCGACCACCAGAATGTTCTGGTACTGGCCGGAACGCATGAAATGGTCCGCGGTGGTCAGCGCGTAGACAAAACCACTGCACACGGCCTGCACGTCAAACGCGGGACAGGTCTTCGCGCCCAATTTGGCTTGAAGAATACACGCTGTGCTGGGAAACACCATATCGGGCGTGGTGGTGGCGACAATAATCAGACTCAGCTCAGCAGGCGTGACGCCGGCCGCTTCCAGTGCGTGGCGGCTGGCTTGCAGCGCCAGATCGCTGGCAAACTCACCCTCCCCGGCAATGTGCCGTTGGCGGATGCCGGTACGGCTGAAAATCCATTCGTCGGATGTTTCAACCGCACCTTCGAGATCTTTGTTGGTCAGCACTTTGGCCGGCAGGTAGCTGCCAGTGCCTGCAATGCGCGAAAAAATGCTCAAGCGATCATTCCGTTATGGGTCTCGTCCTTCATCGGCTGCGACTGAGGCACATTTTTTTGCACATGAATGTGCGTCATGCGCTCGGAGATATGCGCCAGCATGCCTGTACGCACTTCTTCGACCGCGCGCCGCAAAGCGCATTCAAAACTGTAGGCATCTGCCGACCCGTGGCTTTTCAGCACGATGCCGCGCAGCCCCAGCAAACTGGCGCCATTATAGCTGCGATGATCCACCCGTTTCTTGAACGCGTTCAACACGGGCAACGCCACCAGCCCAGCCAGTTTGGTCAGCGCATTGCGCTTGAATTCCTCCTGTAACAGCGTGCGCATCAAATGCGCAAGCCCTTCAGCGGATTTCAGCGCGACATTGCCCACAAATCCGTCGCAAACCACCACGTCGGTGGTGCCTTTAAAAATATCGTTGCCTTCGACGTTGCCGTAAAAATTCAGTCCGCTCGCGCGCAACAGCACGGCCGCCTGTTTGACCACCTCGTTGCCCTTGATGTCTTCCTCGCCGATATTGAGCAGGCCCACCGTGGGGTGGGTTTTGTGTTCCACGCAAGCCACCAGCTCGGCGCCCATGATGCCGAATTGCAAAAGATGCTCGGCTGTGCAATCGACGTTCGCGCCCAGATCAAGCACGTAAACCCGTCCGCTCAGCGTTGGAAGGATGGAGGCAATCGCCGGCCGGTCGATGCCTGATAATGTTTTCAGCACGTAGCGCGAAATCGCCATCAGCGCGCCCGTGTTGCCCGCGCTCACCGCCGCCTGCGCTTCGCCGGATTTCACCAAATCAGCCATTACGCGCATCGACGAATCTTTTTTCGTGCGCATGGCAACCGCGGGCGGTTCATCCATGCCGACAACTTCTGCGGCATGGCGCACCACCAGCCGATCGCCAAACGCCGACGGACTGGATTGATGGCGCTTAAGTTGCACCTCGATGTCGGGCGCAAGGCCGGCGAGGATGACGCCCGCACTGGGATCATCGTGCAACAGGCCGAGAGCGGCAGGCACCGTCACCGAAGGGCCGTGGTCTCCCCCCATGCAATCGACTGCGACGGTCACCCGCATGAATGACCTGTCCGGCAGGCAACCGATGAGAACAAATTGATCAAGGTCGGGGTGTCACGATGGGCGGCACCGGTAGCGCGGACACAAAGCGCAAGCGCTGCAGGAAGCGCGAAAACTCAAAAGCGCCGTGAAACACCGGTCAGGCGGCGTACTGCCAACTACTCGCCTTTGGTCTTGATGACCTTCTTGCCGCGATAAAACCCGTTGGGGCTTATGTGATGGCGCAGATGCACTTCACCGGTTGTCGGCTCAAGCGCCAGCGGCGCCGCGCCCAGTGCGTGGTGCGAACGGTGCATGCCGCGTTTGGACGGCGACTTCTTGTTTTGCTGAACAGCCATGGTGCTACTCCTTCGTTTATATTGTAACTAATTGATTTAAAACAATTATTTTTTACGCGTGCCTTTTAATGCGCGAACGGATTCACGACTTCGCCGGTTTTTAACGCGGCATCCACCCTTTTGCACTGCGCCACGTCATGTCGCGGAAACGGCGGCAAGGCCAACAACACTTCGTCCTCCACCAGCATGACCACATCCAGCGTCTTGCTTGCCGCGATGCAATCCGGCTCATCGGGATTGGAGCCAATCGCTTCGTATTCGGTTTCAAGCACCTCTGCTGCCACCAGCCGCACCACGCTTTCTATACGCAGTTCGTGCGCCATCGCTTCCAGACAGCGCTGGCACTGCAGTTCCACTGTGCCGTTCACCCGAAACCGCAGCAACGGCCGTTCGCGCCCATCACAATCGCCGCTTATGGCATAGTCCAAACTACCCGTGCTGGCGTACAAGCTTTGCACCAGTCGAGGCAAGCTGGCAACAGCTACTACGCCTGTCAACTGCTGGCGGTCACGCGCCAGCTTCAGACTATCTACGATCGGGGTGTTTGCCATGAAAATATGAGCCGCTTACGAATCCCTATCTGCGCCGCCGGAACACGAGCCCCTCAACAAAATATCTACCAAGCGCGAAACGCAAAACCAATCAATGATAATATTTTCTGCAGCCATTGTCAAAACCAATTTTCAGAATATCGATATAAAACAACCACTTAGATAATTTATACGTTGTAATTCATGGCTGAGCGTTCCCTGATTCTCGCTTCTTCCTCGGTTTACCGCCGCGAGCTGCTGGCGCGACTGCGTTTGGACTTTTCCTGCGTGTCGCCTGACATCGACGAAACCGCACAACCCGCCGAAGCGCCCAAGGCCACCGCAATGCGGCTGGCACTGGCCAAGGCGCAGGCGGTCGCCAAGTACCATCCGCAGGCGCTAATTATCGGCTCGGATCAGGTGGCCGACCTCGACGGCAAGCCATTGGGCAAGCCCGGCGATCACGCCAACGCCGTGCGTCAGCTACGTGCCATGCGCGGCAAGCGAGTGGCGTTCCATACCGCGCTGTGCCTGCTGGATGCCGCTAGCAGCCAATACCAGCTGGAAAATAACGTGACCAGCGTGCAACTGCGCAATTTAAGCGACGCGCAAATCGAGCGCTATTTGCAACTCGAACAACCTTTTGACTGCGCCGGGAGTGCCAAGGTGGAAAGCCTGGGCATCGCTTTGGCAGAAAGAATCACCAGCGAGGATCCTACCGCGTTGATCGGTCTGCCACTGACCGCGCTGGTCAGCATGCTCGAAAAAGCAGGCGTTAATGTATTGGCAGGGTAAACGCATAACCCATTGTTTTATTACAGAATTTAGGCCCACCTGCCTCCACATACCAAGGGTAGGAAGAATTTCTACTGCCAAAAATCTTTATGCGGTCAGGCCGTGTGTGGAGCCGACGTCAAGGGGATAGACAGTGTGACCACCACACCTTCCCCCAGTTTGCCTTGAATCGCCACTTCACCGCCAAGGTAGCCGATGCGCTCGCGCACACTGACCAGCCCCAGGCCTGCGACGATAGCCCCGTCGTCAAACCCTCGCCCCTGGTCACTTACCGTGACCACCAGCCGCTCGCCGGCCCGCTGCTGATCCACGTGTGCACGTTTGACGCCGGCATGACGGATCACATTTAGCAACAACTCACGCACCGCCCGGAACGCAACCACGCGCGCCAGCTCACCCAGTACTTTTGGTTCGCCGTCGTCGCTCAGCCGCACCGCCAAACCATACTCTCGGCGCATTTCTTCCACCAGCCATTCCAGCGCCGGTGTCAGACCCAGTTCACGCAGTACCGGCGGACTGAGTTCGAATTCCAGCGTGCGTATTGCCGAAGCGCTCTGCGCTATGATCTGCACCGCGTCCTCCAGCGTACCGCGCTGCGCAGCGGCATCGGCCAGCGCAGATTCAATCTTGAGCCGCGCGAGGTTCAGCGATTGTCCCACGCCGTCGTGAAGGTTTTGCGCAATGCGGGTGCGCTCGGTTTCGAGCAGCTCTTCCTGCCGGGCAGCCAGCCGACGCAGACGATCGTTGGTTTCACGCTGTGCCGCCAGAGCAACCACGCGATCGTTAATGTCGCGGCATACGCCCTGAAAGCGAATTACGCGATCTTTCTCCCACACTAGCGTGACTTGTTGCCCGAACCATATCGGTGGTCCGCTTTTGGTCAGCGCGGCAATCTCGATATAGCCACTACTGCGGCGCTCCTTGACAGCCGTATAGAAAAATTGACGTAACGCGAGATGGTGATCCGGGTGCACAAGCTCGAGATAGTGGCGATTGACCAGTTCTTCGCGTGCATACCCCAGCATCTGCAACGCGGCATTTGTGTTGAAGTAAGTAAAGTTTCCTTCCGCATTGGTCTCGTAAATGAGATCTACCGCATCTTCTACCAAAGTACGATAGCGTTGTTCACTTTCACGCAGTTTGTCCAACTCCGCCTGTTTGCGCTCGGTGATATCCCGCGATATAGATACCAGGCCCGTAATCGTGCCACTGCCATCGCGGATCTGCGACAGGATGATTTCCCGCCAACTGTCGGTGAAAAAGGAGCGCCGCTCCACGCGCACCGGACCCGGTGCGCACAAGGCCTGCTTGTCCTCAGAGTCCAGCAGCGATGCCACCTGTGCCGGGCGCAATTCAAACACGGTTTTGCCGATGATCTGCTCCTCCGGCACTCCGATTTGGCGCTGCATGGCGCGATTGACCATGACAAATCTGCCGCGGGCGTCTTTCAGCAGCACCTGATCAGGAATCGTATCCAGCAAGGTGCGCAAGCGCTGCTCGGATTCGCGCAGGGCCAGCTCAGCCTGACGGCGCCCGCTGACGTCTTCACACATGATCAGCAGAAGCAGCCCGCCATCGTCTCCCGTCACCGCGATGGCGCTCTCGCGCACCCAGAGTGTTTGTCCGTCCTTGCGCACCTTGGCAATTTCCCAGGTGTGTACACGGTCTATCTCGCGCATGCATTGTGCCAATTGCTCACGCACCTGATGATGCAATTCCGGAGGAAACACCAAGGTTACCGGCTGGCCCTTCAATTCTTCGACCTGGTAACCCAGTTGATTCGCACCCTGCGGATTGACAGAAACCACCTGCCCCGTCGCATCCAGCGTGAAATACATCAGCGGATTATTGACAAAAAGGTTGCGGTAGCGCGCCTCACTTACCTGGAGCCGCAGTTCGTTGTCCTGCAACGCCGCCGTACGCGAAGCTACCTGAGCTTCCAGGTCATCGCGCGCGCGCAGCAAAGCCGCTTGTACCACTCGCCGCTGCGAGGTCACCGCCACCAGCATCAATGCGGCGGCACAAGCCAGTACCAAAAACGACTGCACGATCAACAGGCTTTCGCGCGGCGACTGCGCGCTTGCAGCATAGGGACCGAAGCCGGAGACCGTTGCGTGCAACGAGATGGCGGTCAACAAAGTGAGTTCCAGCGCCGTGCCCAGCATGCCAAACCGCAAGCCTGCCCAAAGCATTAGCGGCAGCACCAGAAAAACCAACGGCAACCGGATGCTAAATACGATATGAAAAACCAGCGCCAGACAAATGCTCAACGCCAACGCTTCATATAGTCTGGCCCCGCGCGGCAACAACGGGGCCGGCCACCGTTGCCACGCCGCCAATACCAAGGGCGCCGTCACCAAACAGCCCAGCGTAAAGCCTGTCCAATGAATTACCCAAAGCGTGGTCATGGTACTGGGGGGAACGACCTCCGTCATCGTCATCGCCATTTCTGCGCTGGCGCTGACGACTGCCCCGGGCACGGCACAAAACATCACTAAGGCCAGCACGTTGCGCGGCACGTCAAAGTGAAACGGCCAACCGCTCACACGGCGCGTGAGCCACGCCGCAGCGGCTGTACCGGTGACGTGACTCAACGCATCGCCCAACGCATGCATCGCACCGTACTGGCAAAACCATGCTGCTGCAAGACTGTCAACCGCCAGCCCCACCAGGGCCCAACGCCACCAGCTTCGTTGCTCGCTCAGCAGCAATACCGCCAGCAGAACGCCGCCTGAAAAAACCACACCCATATCATTGCCGTGGCGGAACGCTACGCAATTACCCACTATTACGGTAAGGAACATGCTTACCGCAAACAAGCACAAACTTTTGGAATTACAGGTCATGGAGGATCAATGGCTGGAACAGCTGTGACACATTATTGCGTATCCAAGGCACGAATTCTCTGCGGGAATATAACCGTTGGTTATGTGCGCACTAGCGGCAAGCACCAGGATAAGACGTAGCGCACATGATGTAACTATTTGTTTTAATTGACTATTATTTGGAACCAAATAGGCTGGCCGCATCTCCGAGACGCATGAAGACCGCACCGTTCTCCTTCAGGGTGCGAATCAGCTTTTCCAGCACGATCATGCGATGCCCGCGCCCAATAACAAACGGGTGAAACGTATAGGTGATCACGCCCCAATCGAGGTGATCGCGCAGGTACATGAAATCATCCGTCCAGTTTTGCAGCACGTGATGCGCATTCATATTGCCCGGCAAAATGCTGGTGTTGGTGCGCACAAATTCGAAGTGCGGATAGTCATCCAACGACCAGCTGATTGGCATTTCGATCAGTCGCGTGGATTCTCCGAAAATAGCGGGCTTTTCCAGTTCGATTACGTCGCCCTGCCGTACGCGATATGGCGTATAGTCGTCACCCATCATGCTGCTGTCGTAGACGAAATTGTGCTTGAGCAACAGATCCACCGAATGCGGGCTCAAGTCCCACGATGGCGAACGGTAGCCGCGCGCATACACGCCGGTGAGTTTTCTAATTTGCTCGTTGGCGCGTACAAGGCTGGCTTCTTCCTCGTCACGCGACATCACAGCGGGTGGCACATGCGTCCAGCCGTGATGACCGATTTCGTGACCTGCGTCGAAAACACGTTGGCAGTGAGCTGGGTACGTCTCGAGCGTGTGGCCGGGGATAAACCAACTTGACGGCACATCATACTTTTTGAGCAAATCAAGAATGCGTTGCGCGCCGACGTTGGCGCCAAATTCACCCCGCGAAATCGGCGAGGGCGACGTCATACCACGCGAAATGAAGCCTGATATCGCGTCGAAATCGAAAGTCAGGCAAGCAATGCTGGTTTTCATTTAAGTAATAATTTTATTGAATAGTTTATGGATGACCTAATTTATGCAACTCGGATTCAACATTGATTTCAACTGCTCTTTTGTAGCGCAACGAAACTTCCCTTACATCCGTGCTTGCCAAACTCGGATGCCACATATCAAAGGTCAATCCAAAGCAGCATCAATCACCGACGGCGGCAACAAAAATCCCCTGCTCAATGGCACACGTCAGGAGCGCAGTACGCGTTTCGCACGATCACAATCACTACAATATGCCTTGGTAATAATAGACGGCGTATGAAGCGCCATGACACGCGCGATGGTGCATTCTATCCTCAGCACAATGTCGACGCTAAACTCGCCGGTACGCTGCGAATCCTGCAACTTTTGGAAATTTAGAGTATGCCTTGATTAGTATAGAAGCGCAGCAGCCTGCGTGTTGCTCGAGCGCTTGTGTTTTGGGAAAATAACGACTGGCGGCAGAATCCGACCCTCCGTGCTGAGTTTCATTTCAACTTTGCCTACGCGTAGATCATGCCCTACTCCGCTTTGCTGCTGACGTCGTCACCGCGTTTAAGCATGGCGAGAATACAAACAGGTGTCATGGCTTTGTAGAATTTTGCCCCGTTCTTCCGCGGATTAGCACCAGCCCGTCGAGCCGTTCGAGCATTTCACAAGTATCGGAATGCACGGCATTTCATTCGTCTCCTTGTTATGGATTTCCATCAGCTTGTCAGCCAATGCGTAAAACCCAAACCCGTATTCACATCCGCAGCTGCTTGGGAAGGCTTGGCTGTACCTGATATTCCCTGCAGACAGTACTTTGGCGGGCATCGTCGTGACCAGTATCTGGAGCTTGCCCTTGCGCATCAGGGGTTAGGATTCAGAACTAGCGCAAAGGCTTAGGGCGCATTGCCATGTCATCATTCGCGGTTTCGGACGTTCCGGGTGATGCTAAATGATCGGCTTTGTTCTTCTCTAGTTGCGCGACGGTCGCTACCTGCATATGCACTGCGCTGCCGACACACGCTGCCCCGTAGAGAACACCTCTAGGCTGAGTCTGCGCATTAGCAATCAAATCCTTCATCGGACCAAAAATATGAGCGTGCGACGCCCCACATGAAACCTGGCGAGCGCACTATTTTTCTAACGCCACCAAAAAACCCGACGTCCACGTAGGTCAAATTGCGATCAATGGCCACTTGCCCCGCAAAGGCACTAGAGCCACGAGAGACCTGCGATCTTCAGGCTTTTGCTGAGCGACATTCTGTAAGCTGACCTCGGAGTCCAACTCAAGCTGAGTATCTAGTATCACTCAGATTTTCTGCAACGCACTCACGCACTTCGTGATCGATCGCATAATGTCGACCGCACCACCAACACCTGAAGAGGGCTCGACTAATCATATGGGCTGTCAATGTCTATCAGGCGTTGGTCAGTTGGTACGAGGAATTTCCGAGACACCGGAAGGGCCACCACGACAAATGCAAGTTGCGCTAGAAAGACACGTCCGTGAGACAACATTATTATTTTTATACCTTCAGACTATAGTACCACCCTACCGCCCGACATTTTGTATGTTTTCGTGCTAATGCGCCGCTTTTAGAGTGTTTACTGAAAAAACGACGGCTTTCCGCTCTGAGTGCGTAAAACCCAATCGTAGACTTTCACGACTTGTGCTGCTTTGACATCCCATGTAAACAACGCCTGTACGCGCGTCTTTGCTTTTTGTGACATGACGGGAATATGTTGAGGTTCTCGGCATAGTTCGCTCACCGCTTGGCGAAAGTTCGCAATAATGTCGTTCCTATGGCCGATGGGAACTTTGACACCGGTTTCGCTGTTTACCAACTCGGCGGGGCCGCCGTAATCAACAATTACGGGCACCAAGCCTAGTGCCATTGCTTCGAGCACTACACCGCCGCCGAACTCCCGGATACTGGGAAAGGTCAACAGCTGGGATTTCACCATAATGTCTTGCAGGCCCCGATGATCGACCCAGCCATGCAACGTGACGGAAGCTGTCAGCCCTTTGGTCGCGATGAAGTCACGCAGGGCCGGCATCATCGGTCCATCCCCTAAAATATCGAGATGGATACTACCTTCTCGCAATAACGGCTCCAGCGCTTCCAACAATATGTCCGGACCTTTGTAAGGCACCAGACGTCCAATAAAGCAGGCGCGCAGAGACCTGCCGCTGTTCGCCACCAATCCACTTGAGAACTTATCGGGGTCAATTGCGTTTTCGGGTATGTAAACGCATTTGTAATGAAAGGCCGCTGGCGTTTGTAGCAGAGTGTCGCGAGATCCAATTAACAGCGCTGCTGCAGACTTCAGCGTACTTTTGTACCCCGGCAAAAGCCGATAGGCGCCCCGCACGTAAGAAAGCCACTCTCTCTCTTTGCGGCGCGCCGTATCAAAACCCTTCGGCCATGGCACTCCACCGTTCAATGGTCCGACAACAAATGGTACACCCGCACGCTGACATTTGCTGGCAATAATGCTAGGGGTCGTGGGACTCAATGGTGTAACGCGATGTACAATGTCGTACTCGCCGCGCTTGATAGCGGCGCCAAAACGTCGCCACAAAAGCCATTCAAAATAATAGTAACTCAGTGCAAAGATCGCGGTTCCCGTGGTCCAGCCTACACCGCGTCGACCTATGAGTGCTGTTGTGAGTCGTGACATAGGCCGTGCTATGGCCTCTGCATCGATAGCGGTGAAATCTCGCCCCTCCACGAGACCGAATTTCAATATAGCCTCGCGATTCCTGACTTGAGTCACTAGATGGACATGGGTGACCTTGCGCAGGGCGTTTGCTAGTGACCATCCTACTAACGGCACGCTCACCCACTCCGGATTGGCAGCTTCGGCAATAATCAACGCTTTGATAGTCATTTACTCGCTTACGCTAGTATCCCTATTGAGAATTACCAAACTATGTAACACGCTGAAGCACAGTGCTTCCTTCCCTCACCCCCGCCCCTCTCCCCCCGGGTGAAGGGTTGGAATGAGGGAAGGGGGGTGGATGTCACGCAGTTATGTAATTCTCAATAGTAATAAATTTGTCGCTGAAATTTTCGTCGTGGGCACTGCTGCGTTATGGGGTGCCTCGACAAGTGCCCACCCCTGCTCTATGCCCCTTCACGTCACGTCGCACATACTGTTGCAAGGGGATGTGCAGTATTTCATCCCGCATCAGATCCTATTTTCGGCTTGGGGGGATTTCCCGTCTTCGAACCTCACCCTTGACGTGGTGTCGCGATTGCCCGGTGTGCGCACAGAACTTTGCAGCCGTTGTGGCTTTGAGCCTGCGCTAAAAGCCTGCTTCGAACGCTTCGTCGCCGCGGGACGCCGTCCGTTGCAGCTCACTCCGGCGCAAACGGGTTTATTGTCCAGCGCAGGCGCAAGTTTCCCGATACGCGATGCCTTGCATAGCATACAGGCGGTGCACATCTTCGGCCAGCGCAATGAACGCGATAATCAGGAAACCCTGTACACCGCGCTGAATACTGCCGCCCCTACTCCCACGGTCACGCAGGCGGTCACGCCAGCCGATGAGTACCGTGAGTTTCTGATAGATTCGGTGATCGCGCAGATCGACGTGGCATTTCGCAAGGTTGCCGCGCTGGTCATCCCGGACGCGGCTAATGAACCGAGCATGCGCATACCAGCGAATCTAAGCTCGCGTGAAATCGACGTTTTGACGTGGCTGACTCAAGGCAAGACCAATGTGGAAATCGCGGACTTGCTCAACATCAGCGCACACACCGTAAAAAACCACGCGCACCGGATATTCAAAAAACTCAAAGTTGCCAATCGCACCGAAGTAGCGGCCTTGCTGGGTATTCCGGCGACCGACGTTCGCACATCTTCCGCGAAGTGGTATGGTGCGCGCAATGCGCGCCTCTCGACTTACCCTAAGTATTTGTTTTAATTAACTTTTTATAAAGGGTGCGGAACGCTACTCTAGCTTGATGTTTGCAGACTTCACCACCTTCTCCCACATCGCTATTTCCCGCTGAATACGCTGTGAGAACACCTGCGGTGTCGAGTGCGCAGGCTCCAGATCAAACGACCGCAGCCGCTTGAGCAATTCCGGCTGCTTTAAGACGTTCGCCAATTCCTGATTCAGTGCGTCAATGATGGCCTTGGGCGTACCGGCCGGCGCGCCAAAACCATACCAGAAATCCGCCGTATAGCCCGGCACCCATTCGCTGATAGCCGGTACATCGGGCAAGTCGCGCGAACGCTGCTCGCCGGTTACCGCCAGCAGACGCAGCCGATTGGTGCTGGTGTACGGCAACAGTCCCGCCCCTGGCGCAATGTAGAGTTGAATCTGCCCGCCGAGCAAATCCGCGATCGCAGCACCGATGCCCTTATACGGCACATGCAGCAGACTAACCCCCGCCATTTGCCGGAACAGCTCGGTCGCCAGATGCGTCGATGAGCCGATCCCGCCAGAACCATAACTCAGCGCGTTGGGGTTGGACTTGGCCAGCGCAATAAAGTCTTTCAGATTCCCCGCCTTCACCGATGGATGCACCGCCAGAAACATCGGTCCCGCCGCAATCAGGGCAATCGTCGAAATATCCTTCAGCGGATCGTATGGCAGCCTATACAGCGCTGCGTTCGA
>SYEN01000359.1 GCA_005800795.1 Burkholderiales bacterium
CCGTGCTGCGCAGCTGCGGCGCGCGCATCGTCGAAGTCGATGTGCCCGATCCGCAGCACGCGCAGCGCGCAGCGCGTCGTCTTCTTCAATTACGATAAAGCAGTTTACCGAAGGTTGCACGGCACGCGCGCGTTCCAGGCAGGCGCGCGTGACTTCCACCGACGAGACCTTCTTGCGGCGGATCGCCTGTGCGACTTCCGTGAGACTCAGGTTAAGCAGGTCGGCATTCATTTTCTGGCCAATGCAGCAAGGGTGACGGCGAAATCGCTGGGCTGGGCGTTAAAGTCATTGCGGGCGCCTTCGGCGCGCGCGGCGTTGTTGACGCGCGCCACGTCGAGCGCGAGTTGTGCCGCGCGAGCGTCGGTGATGGCCAGGTCACGCAGTTCGTCTGCCATGGTTTTCAGTGTTTGTGCATCGATGGGTTTGGGCATGACGGAGTCTTCCTTCGAAAGTATGTCAGGCGCTACGATCGCATGGTTGCCTGAACTTCACCGCCGGGTGGCGGCACGCCCATGCCGGTGCCCGTGCCATAGCGGTCGGCGAATCCCGGCGCGAGATTGCGGCCGTTGGGCACGTTCAGCCACAGACGCAGCAGATGGCGCTTGTCCTCGGGCTTTTCCCAGTCCTCGAACGTGGTGCGCGAGTGAAATACGGTGTGATTAAAGCAGAACTGCATGTCGCCCGGTTCCTGCATCATTTCGAGCATGATGTCTTCGCGCGCGGCGGTTTGATTCAAAAAAGTCAGTGCGGCGGTTTCTTCGGCAGTGAGTGTGTAGTTGCCCTTGCGCGAGGCTTGCTTGATCGAGGTGTAAACGTATCGCGCGGACAGCTTGCCCTGGTAATAGCTGTAAACGGGAATGTAGCCGGTGATGGGTGCGATGCCGGCGCGCTCTTCGCCCCGCAGATCGTAGCGGAAGCCGCGGCACAGCAGATCCAGATGTTCGGGATGTTTGGCCAGCACTTCGTTGTAAATCGCGGTGGCGCTGGACAGACGCGAGACGCCGCCCGCGCGCGCCTTGCGAAAGCACAGCAGCCCAACCACGTCGCAGTTATCGTTGTGGAACGACAGTTCCGCCGTGGTTTGATAGCCGCGCACGTTGGTGGCACCGTAGGTGAGGCCGCCCACATCCTTGACATGCCCCAGCAGATCGCCCTGCGCATTCTGCGAAATCGGATTGCCGATATGCCGCCCGATGCCCCAGAATATGCGCGCTATCTGGTCGTCGGTGTAACGTGCCAGCGGCAGGCCGCGAATCACCACAAAGCCGCGACCGTGCTCGAACTCCTGCACCAGCGCGGCGATGTCGCGCTCGATAGACGGTAGCGGCAAATGGTCGCGGGTCATTTGTATCAGCGGCACGGCGGTGTTTTTCGGGTTTGCCAGCGCGGCATCGATGTCGCGTATGGCCGCGTCGGGCAGATTCCAGTACCAACGGTTGTCGTGGCGCAGATCGGCGCCGCGCCAGGCGCTGCGGTCGGTGATGGGCTGTCTCAGAATTTCAGGCACGCTGAACTCCTCGGTGAACACGCTTCGGTTGCATGCTACTGCAACACGGGGAACATTTGCTTGAACATTGAAAATGGTTTCATATAAGTATATGATTTAATGGATATTTTTAACTGAATCTATGGCGAAACTTTTGATGTTCGAAGCCTGGTTGTTGCCGCTGATCGCCCGTCAACGGCCCGCCACGCCCGAAACACGCGGCGCTTGATCTGTAGCCTCCGCTGAACGCCTAAGCACGTTGGGTGTAATTGTTTGAGGGGATAGTAGTGGCGTGGCGTGGCAGGTCTTATAGGGCGGAGGAGCGCCCTTGCCCGTTCGACTGGAATTGCCGGCAAAAACAATAGGTGCGACGCAACTTGCTGTGATGGCTGTGACGCATTTTTAAGGCGCGTAATAGCGGCCTGCGTGAAAAGGCTTCGAATTGACTGCCCTTCGCTCTGCGGATACATTGAGGCTTATGCAAAAACGGGATTTGAAATTCCCATACTCCCGCTTATGTGCCGGGCGACACCGGCATCCACTCCTAAATGAAAACTGTGGTGAACGAGTATCACAAGGCTAATCTTGCCGTGCTGAATCTCGGCGTCAACCCAGGCATTTTTTTGTCGGGTGCACACGCCATCAGCGAACTGATCAAGCCGGCCTCGGGCATCATCGCCTATGTGAACGAACCGGGTACGGAAGGCGGCAAGCTTCGCCCCATCTCGCGCACCGCCGCGCTGATCAAGCAACTGAAACCGCCCTCGCACCTGGCGAGCAGCGGACGCACGATGGCGTTGGATGGCGGTGGCAAGTGTGTGACGGGGTATTGAGTGCGGCAACCTGCCCGCGCCGTCCCTTGAGGAAGAAAGAAATCTGTTGACCCCAGCCACGTCGTTGCACAGCGCCTACATCGGCATCGCCTGCGCGCTGGCGGGCGCGATCACGTTCTCCGCCAAGACCATCATCGTCAAGCTGGCCTACCAGCAAGGCGTGGACCCCGTCACCCTGCTCGCCTTGCGCATGCTGATCGCACTGCCGTTTTTCGTGTTGATGGCGTGGTGGGGGGGCGCGGTGCATCTGGAAAAACGCGACTGGCTTACCGTCATCGGACTGGGCTTCATCGGCTATTACCTCGGCAGCCTGCTTGACTTCACCGGCCTGCAATACATTTCGGCGGGTATGGGGCGGCTGATCCTGTTTCTCTACCCGACCATAGTGGTGCTGATGTCCGCGGTGTTCCTGAAACAGCCGATACGCGCGCGGCATGTTATTTCGCTGTTGCTGTCTTACGGCGGCATCGCGCTGGTGTTCCGCGAGGAAATCAAACTATCCGGGGAGTTGACCGCACTCATGCTGGGCTCGGCGCTGGTGTTCGCCAGCGCCGTGACCACCGCACTGTATTACGTGGCTGGCAGCCGCTATGTGCAAAAAATGGGCTCCATGCGCTACACCGCCTACGCCTCGATATCCGCGTCTTTTTTTGTCATCGCCCATTTCATGGCCATGAACGGCCCTGAGAAACTGGCGGTGTCGCAGCCGGTACTGGTGCTGGCGGTCGTGATGGCCCTGTTCTCCACCGTGTTGCCGTTGTGGCTGATCGCCGAGGGCTTGAAGCGCCTCGGCGCCAATCAGGTGGCGCTGGTCGGCTGCGTAGGCCCCGTCTCCACCATGCTGTTTGGGCAGGTCTTTCTGGGCGAGGCGATCACAGGCGTGCAATGGGTGGGCGCCGTATTGGTGATGGCGGGCGTGTTGATCATCAGCTTGAAGCCGCAGGCAGCGGCGAAGGTCTAATCTTTGTATTGATTTAAGAGCGACAGACCAGCATGGCCCTTGCTTATTTCGTAAGCAATTGATTATTAAGGAAACACAGAATAAGTTCGCGAGAATACTATAACCGCGGAGCGAGGCAGTAAGTTGCTATTTTGGACAGCAGATCGAAAGCGACGAAACGAAACATGATACAAGTGACACTGGCGACGACGCCGGGATTCGAGAGACACCACAGAACCAACCGCAAGGCGGCGTTTCTGGCACGAATGGAAACACTGGTGCCGTGGGCCGAGTTCTGTGCCCTGATCGAAGCGCACTACCCCAGGGCGGGCAATGACTGCCCGCCGATTGGCATCGAACGCATGCTGCGCACGTATTTGTTGGCCAACTGGTTTAATCTGGCTGACGAAGCCTGCGACGGCGCCCTGAGACTCTCTTGAGGCAACATCGTGGATGCCCCCATCATCGCTGCACCCAGCTCGACCAAGAACGTAGACAATGCCCGTGACCCGAATGGAGAATACCCGTGAGTGAACCTAACGATACCAACAGACCGGCAGTGCGTTACGAAATCCGCGACCGAGTTGCCTATGTCACCCTCGACCGCCCGGCGGTGCTCAACGCGATCAATCAAGAGGTGCGCAAAAGCTTGATCGACTCGTTTAGCGATGCCTCTGTGAACCCCGACGTGTGGGTGGTGATGATCACCGGCACGGGCGACAAAGCATTTTGCGCCGGCAATGACCTGAAGGCGAACAACCAGGATCGACAAGCCGGCCGGCGCCATACGGTGCCGATGACCGGCCCCGAAAAAAATGTTTTCGAGACTGTGCTCGAAACCTACAAGCCGACGATTGCGGTGCTCAATGGCCTTGCCTACGGCGGCGGGCTGGAACTGGCGCTTTCGTGCGACATTCGCATCGCCGCCGATCATGCCAGGCTGTGTTTGCCCGAAGCCAAGCGCGGCATGGGGGCCAACTTTGGCTCAGTGGTGCTGCCACGCATGATTCCGCGCGGCGTTGCGATGCAAATGCTGTATACCGCCGAGCCGATCACCGCGCAGGAGGCGTTGCACTGGGGCTTGGTCAACAAGGTCGTGCCCTTGGCGGAGCTTAAGGACGCGGCAGAAAAATTTGCGCGGAGTCTGTTGAAGAATGCGCCGCTAACGTTGCAACGCTACAAGCATATGTCGATCAAAGGCTGGGAGTTGCCGGTTCAGACGGCTCTGCGCCTGGATACCGGGCCGAATCCCTATCTGAGCGAAGATCGAGCCGAGGGGGTGCGTGCGTTTGTGGAGAAGCGCGAGCCGCGTTGGAAAGCGCAGTAGAGAAAGTGGAGATGGGGTGTCGTGCAAAAAATTTGTTGGATCGTAGTGGCTTTGGCGGGATTTTCATGGGTTACGCAGCCGGTTGCGGCAGTGGCGTCCGCCGACTGCTAGCCGACCCAGCCGATACGCACCGTCTTCGGTGGGAGGCCGGTGATTCGCCGTATGAGCTCGCGCGACTGATTGGGGCCAAGCTCCGCGACATCCGGAAGCAGCCCGTGGTGGTCGAAAACCATTTCAACGCGGCGCAGCACGAGGCAGCAGGAATTTTTACTTAGCGCTTCATTTGATCGCGCGACGGGGGCGAGGAAACATTGGGACTTATGCGAATAGGGCGTTTGAAATTCCTGTCCCCATGCAACCTGCACCTGCAATTTTGTTGTGGTGCACCAGAACCACGAAGGGGTCAGCGGGGACGTGAGCATTGCAATTTATCTGTTCTGAAAACAAGAAAACATGAATCAGCTTTCGGCAAGTTTCGCACACACGATTCAAGCTTGTCCTGAGCTTGTAGAGGGGACGCCCAGCGCAACGGCGTCGCGTGCATGACGTGGGCAAGGCTGCTCATACGCGTGTTCGGCAACGACGTAGAGCGCTGTGAGTGAGCGGGCAAACTGCAGCTCATCGCGGTGATCCGGGAGCCGGACGTGATCGAAAAGATGCTCAAGCACATCGGGCTTGCTCCGCCGCCGCCGCTAAGGGCACGTGCGCGGCGGGCGCATGTGTTTTGGGGACATTGGGGCGGCGTGGATCGGCAGGTTGCACCGGGCGAAGGAGCGGCTTTGCCTGTTTTCTTAAACACAATGAAAAACAATAGGTTATGGGCGATTTTATGCGCTGGCTGCGATGCAATTTAGCAGCGCGTAGTCGCGGACTGCATGAAAAGCCACCAATTGACCGTACTACGCACCGCGGATACATTGGGGCTTATGCAAAAAAGGTTTGTAATTCCTAAACGCTGAAGATGTGATTCCTTAAAGACTCAAAACCATGAAACCCATACGTATCGCCTGCATCGCTACATTGCTGTTCGCGCACGCCGCGCAAGCACAAGACTACCCCTCGCGCCCTGTGCGCGTGGTCGTCCCTTTCGCCTCTGGCGGCCCTGCGGAAATCATCGCGCGGCTCACCACGCAAAAAATGACCGAGCACATGAAGCAAACCTTTGTTATCGACACGCGCGGTGGTGGCGGCGGCACCATCGGCATGGACATCGTGGCGAAAGCTGCTCCCGACGGTTACACCTTGATGCTGCACACCATCGGGCATGTGATCGCGCCAGGGCTCTACCGCAAGCTGCCGTTCGATACCGAAAAGGATTTCGCGCCGATTTGCGTCGCCAACACCACGCAGTTGATGCTGGTCACGCACCCGACAGTGCAGGTTAAAAGCGTGAAAGAACTCATCGTGCTGGCGCGGGCCAAGCCCAAGGCGCTGACTTACGCTTCGTCAGGCAGCGGCGGCATCAGTCATCTCGCCGGGCATTTGTTCGCGTCGATGGCGGGGATAGAGTTGTTGCACGTGCCGTACAAAGGCATGGGGCCGGGGCTCACCGATGTGGTGGCAGGCCAGGTGAACATGGTGTTCCCTGATCCGGCAGTGGCGCTGCCGCATGTGCGGGCGAACCGCTTGAATGCGCTGGGCGTCACCGGCGCCAAACGCGTGCCCAGCGCGTCGCATATTCCCACCATCGCCGAAGCTGGCGTGGCCGGTTATGAAGTGCCAGTGTGGTATGGCTATCTCGCGCCGCGCGGTGTGCCGCGCGCCATCGTCGACAAAATTCATACAGGCGTTGCCAAAGCCATGGCAAGCCCCGAGTTGCGCGAGCGTTATCTTGGTGAGGGTGGTGATGCCACGGTGCGCGGGCCTGACGAGTTTGCCGTGCTGATCCGTAGCGAACTTGTGAAGTGGGCCAAAGTGATAAAAGAAGCCGGCGTGCGCATCGACTAGCGCGCTTTTCTCGCTCCAGCGGGCACGTGCTGACGTGGGCTGCGAGCGGGAAAAGATGACTATCTGATTTTATTGACACTTTAAAAAAGGGCGGAGAATCACGCCGCCGCGCTGGAAATCTATTACATGCACTACATGTTCGGGCGCATTCACAGGACGTAGCGCGTTACTGCGGCGATGGAAGCCAAAGTTTCTGACCACGTATGGGGCCTTGATGAAGCAGACGCACTTGCCACTTGAGGAAAAATGTCGTGAGCAAAACGATGCACAAGTATGAGTATGAAATAACGAAAATAGGCAAGAAAGATGGACTCCCTTTCAACCCAATGTTGAATTTGTTTTAACGAGTTGAGGTGGTAACGAAGACAAACCGCCGAGTGTTTTTGCTCGCCTAATGACGGAGGATAAAATCGCCTATCACGTCAAGACACTTAAAGATGATCTTGATGCGGTAAGCCGACAAGCAAAGACCCCACCGTGCAAAGCCATCGACTAAACGCAGCGTTACACATCAAACTGAGACACTACCTAATTTATATGACCTTGTCTCTAGCTAGTTGATCGAGCGTCTCTTTCGATAGGCCAAGCCAATTCTGGTACACCTTTGTGTTTTGTTCGCCGAGACGGCCGCTGGGTTGCAGTGGCACCAGCGGAATGCCGTCGATACGTATGGGGCTGTGCTGTAGCACGACCTTGCCGAATTCAGGATGGTCGATCCGTTGCAGCGTGCCGCGAGCATGCATATTCGGATCATTGATGACGTCGGCCATATCACGCACGGGTGCATGCGGCACGCGGTGTGCCAGCAGCAATGTGACCAGCTGCTGGCGGTCGAAATGGACTGTCCACTGGCCAACCAGCGCATCGACGTCATTAAGGTGCTTGATGCGGCTTTTCAGGTCGCAGAAGCGCGGATCTTGTTCCAGGGCCTCGCAGCCCATGGCCTTGAGCAAGGCGAAAAAATGCCGGTTGTTATTGCAGATTATCGCGATGTGCCCATCGCGCGCAGGATAAACGTTGTAGGGGCTTTCAGCCAGGCCACCGTGACGGTTGCCGGTGCGCGGTGGCAGTTTGCCGCCGCTGCCGTGGTACATGCCGAGATTGGAGCTCAATGACGCGTAGACCGCCTCCTGCATCGAGACTTCCACTATTTTTCCCTTGCCAGTCTGTTCGCGCTCGTAGAGGGCCATCATGATGCCGCCGAACAGGTGTGCGCCCGCGAAAAAGTCACATACGGCAGGGCCTGCTTTGACCGGCTCGCGATCCTGAAATCCGGTAATGCTCATCACGCCCGACATCGCCTGCACTGTCAGGTCCATTGCCGGATAGTCGCGGTAAGGTCCGGAGCGGCCATAACCGGTACTGGATGCATAAATCAGGCGCGGGTTCTCTTGTTGCAGCGCGGCAGCGCCGATGCCCAGACGGTCGGTAACGCCGGGCGCAAAATTTTCCACCAGCACATCGGCTTTGCGCACCATGTCCAGCAGCAGCGAGCGGCCGCGTGCCGTCTTCAGATTCAAGGTGATTGCCTGCTTGTTGCTGTTCAGCATGGCAAAGGGCAGGGCAGCGCCACCAAGGTTCGCGCGTAGCCGTAAGTGCTCGCCACCCAGCGGTTCAATTTTGATTACGGTGGCGCCCGCCATGGCCATGAGAAACGTCGCGTAGGGGCCGTTGTAGATGTGCGAGAGGTCGATCACGACAACGCCTTGCAGCGCTTGCCCCGGCGCCGGTGGGGGCGTCTGCGCAGCTGCGGCCTTTTGCCGTGCGCTGGTTTTTTTCTTCGCTGTCATGCCTGAGCGACCCTAGTCCGCGCGCATGCCAGACGCCTTGGCGATCCTCGCCCACTTGTCAATTTCGGCACGCAAGAACTTGGCATACTCTTCCGGCGTGCTGCCCGCGGGCTCAGAGCCTTGTGCCAGCAGCGATGCGCGCACTTCCGGGATGCGCACGATGCGCGCCAGCTCTTCGCTCAACTTGCCAACGACGGGCTTGGGCGTGCCGACTGGCGCGAGCAGGCCGTACCAGGCGCCGACTTCGTAGCCCGCAACGCCCGCTTCCGTGATGGTGGGCAACTCCGGCGCAGCCGCCGATCGCTTCGGGCCCGTGGTGGCCAGCGCGCGCAGGCGGCCGGATTTGGCGAAGTCCCGCGTCATGGTCATAGTGCCGAAAATCAGGTGAATTTGCCCGGCGATCACATCGGACAGTGCCGGCGCACCGCCCTTGTACGGCACATGCACAATGTCTACTTGCGCCATGTACTTGAACAGTTCGCCGGCCACGTGATTGGCGGTACCCATGCCGCCCGATGAATAATTCAACTGTCCAGGCCTGGCTTTGGCAAGCGTCACCAGATCCTGGATCGACTTTACCGGCAGCGAGGGGTGGACCACCAACATCATGGGCACCGTCACCAGCAAGGATACCGGATCGAAATTCGTTACCGGATTGATGGGCAGCTTGGGAAACAGACTAACGTTGACTGAATTGGACAAGGATGCTATCAGCAGCGTATAGCCATCGGGCGTTGCGCGCGCCACCAGCTCGGTGCCGATATTGCCCGCGCCGCCGGTACGATTGTCCACAATAAATTGTTTACCCAGCGCTTCGGTCAGGCGCTGTCCGGCAAGCCGCCCGGTCAAATCGGTGCCACCGCCGGGGGCATAAGGGACTACTAGCCGCACGCTCCGTTCCGGATACTGTGCGAGCACGGCACCCGCGGTAAACAATAGCGATGTCGCCACTAATGCCGACGATTTTAAGAATGGGTAACTGGACGCCATGCCATTTTTCTCCTCATCATTTTTTTATGGACATCGATAGTTTGCGCATTATCCACCCGCTCCAATGACCTTGCGTTGCGCCAGCGCGATGACCTCATCTTCTGTCATGCCCAGCAAAGAACACAGTACGCCGCTGGTGTTTGCCCCCAATTGGGGGGCCGGGGTCAGTGGCTCGTCGTTCCATTGAGCAGCGCGAATCGGACAAGCCGCAACCTGTACCGGAACGCCGTCCTGATCCAGCGGACGCAGACTTTGGTTGTGTTGCACCTGTTCGGTATGCACCGCGTCGTGCAATTCGAGAACCGGGCTATTCGGTACGTCAGCGGCGTCCAGCAGGTCAAGCCACTCGGCCCGCGTTTTTCGCGCGAAGATCCGTTCCAGTTCGGGAATCAAGGTAGCGCGATTGGCCAGTCGTGCTGGATTGGTGACATAGCGCGGGTCTTTGATCCATGCCTCGCGATCGACAGCCTTGCAAAGATTCCACCAGAACTCGCGGGTGAAAGCGCCGACCATTACGTACTCGCCATCACTGCACAAAAAAGCCTGATACGGCACGATCTGCGCGTGGCCACGTCCCAGGCGATCCACTTGGCGTCCCAACGTGGCCACCGAGGGGATGTAATTGCACATCATATTGAGCGAGGCGTCCAGCATCGCCACTTCAATGTGCTGGCCCTCGGGAAAGCGCTCGCGCGCAAACAGCGCCGCCAGCACGCCCGACAGGCCAAACAAGCCGCTGGAAAAATCCGCAATCGGAGCACCGATGCGCACTGGCCCACCGCCGACCTCGCCGGTAATGCCCATCAGGCCCGACACGCTTTGCATGATGACGTCGTTGGCTGGACGCTTGGACCAGGGGCCGCTTGACCCGAACGCCGAGATGGAACAGTACACCAGCCCACGACGCAATGGGGCCAGCGCGTCAAAGCCGAGGCCGAGCCGGCTCATGACCTGCGGGCGGAAGTTTTCCACGATCACGTCACTCTGTGCGGCCAGACGCCGCGCGATGGCCACGCCTTCCGGCACCGCAAGATCAAGCACAATGCCCTTCTTGTTGCGGTTCAGGCTGACATAGTAATCAGAATCCTTGGGGCCAAGCCCGGGCATCGGCACCCCCATCGAGCGGCTGCCGTCGCCGTTGCGCGGCTTTTCGATCTTGATCACTTCGGCGCCAAGATCGCCGAGCAGCATCGATGCAAAGGGACCTGCCGCTGCATGACTGAAATCCAGCACGCGTATACCTGCGAGCGGTCTGGCGTGCCGCGATGGTTGGGGTGGCGTCATGGGCTGTTCGGGTGACAATGGCGCTGCCTGCTCAGACCCGGCGGTCAGCTTCATAGTCAATGGGGAAGGCCTGCAAAGACGCTGATTTCGACGGTAACGCCACGACAGCGGTCCCCGGCATGATGTCGTCACCGCGCTGGTTGATACCGTGAATCTGACAGCTGACGTAGCCGATGCCGCTTTGCGCGCCGCGCCACTTGTCCGTGACTTCGCCCTGTATCCACACCGTATCACCGAGGAAATTCATGCCGCGGTATTGCGCAAACACCTCGGCGACCCAGCCATCGTCACCCGCCCAGTTGGTCATCAAATGGGTGGCCCATGCGCCGCGCTGCGAACCATAGTCATAAGGTGCGGGCATGCCGATCTCGGCTGCCATGAAGGCATCCCAGTGCACCCGCTCCACAGGTTGCGGAATGCCCGTCTCCGGATCTTTGACGGCGATCTTGGGTGATTGCGTGCGGTAGGCCAGCCAATACTGCCCGCTACGGATATGCGGTGAACCGACACCCATCATCCACGCAATCATGTCGCCCACCGTGAGCGGGCCGCGCACAACCGGCTGAATCGCATCACCGATAGCGACATCCTCCCAATACCGCGGCTTAGTGCCGCGAACTTCCTCGGCACCCGTGGCCGCGTCGATTTTGCGTATTTCGTCGTCGCTGTATTTGGCTCTGGGAATCGACATGTATTTCCCGGCTTCTTTACCAGCCTCGCGCTCGGTGCGCACCGCCGACATTACGCAGCGCGCGATCAGTTCATCACGCTGGTTGTAGTACTTGAACTCGCGCCGTTGCATTTTCGAGCTGCCGGCATACTTGCCGGTGCGGTCTTCGAGCGCGGTCATCTCCTTGGTTGCGTGCACTTCGTCACCGTCGAGCAGCGGTCGATAGTAGGTCCATTTGTCGTGGGCGTGCAGACCATGCACGCCCGGCAGACCTTCGCCGCGGCGCATATCCCAACTGCCCCACGTCACTGCGTACAACAGCGCCGGCGGCGCGACGCAGCGCCCGTAGCGGCTGGCCTTGCCGTGTGCCGGGTCGATCCAGAGCGGATTCATGTCACCGATGGCGCGCGCGGCGTGGCGTATGCTGTCCGTATTGACGTAGCGGACAAATGGCTCCGTGATGGGGTAGACCTTGTTAAGCCGCCGCCGCACTTGTTCAACGGCTTCGTGCGTGATTTTGCCGTAGGTGCTTTTCGCTCCAGCGCTCATTTTTTCTCCTTGGTTTCGATGGCTAATTTTGCAAATTGTAAACGCATCAATTCGCCAGTCTGCGCAATTGAAATGCTTGAATTTATGTAAGTATGTGTTTTTTATAGGATTTTTCAGTAAGTGCTTCCACTCCCTTCGACTCCCTTCCACTCCCTTCCATTCCCATGGCCGGTCTA
>SYEN01000360.1 GCA_005800795.1 Burkholderiales bacterium
CTCCGGGAGAGGGGTAGGGGTGAGGGAAGCAATGTATGGATGCAAGTAATTGTTTTAATTGAACTTTTTTAAAGTTCATAACAGGCTCTAGTGACAGCCTCTGCGAAGCCGCGAAGGAGGGTGTGGGGCTAAAAATTGCGACGCGCGCTGATGGCCGCAGGGCAAATCCCCAAAAGTGAATGGCCTGCCGAGTACGCGTCAAATGCCCAGAGCTTTCAACTGCTTTTCCGGATAGCGCGTGCCGGCCGTGACGTTGAGCGGAAACGCGTCACTCAATCGTTTCACTTCGTCTGCGCTGAGTTTGATATCGAGGGCTGCGCAGTTTTGTTCGAGATACTTGCGGCGTTTGGTACCGGGGATGGGCACAATATCGGCGCCTTGCGCCGCCAGCCATGCCAGCGCAATTTGTGCCGCGGTTATACCACGTGCTGCCGCCATGGTTTCGATGGACTTCAGTAAGTTACTGTTTTTATTGATATTTTCTGCCAGGAATCTGGGGTGGTCGCGGCGCCGGTCGGTCGGTATTAGCGCATCCAGCGTTTTCATCGTTGCTGTCAAAAAGCCGCGGCCGAGCGGCGCGTAGGCCATGAAAGTAACGCCCAGTTCGCGGCACACCGGCAAAATGCCCTGCTCGACATCGCGGCTCCACAACGAATACTCAGTTTCGAGCGCAACAATCGGGTGCACCTTGTTCGCGCGGCGCAGCGTTTCAGGCCCAGCCTCGGACAGTTGCAGATAGCGCACCTTGCCCTGCTCGACAAGGCGCTTCATCGCGCCCACCGTGTCTTCAATCGGCATGGTGGCATCGACGCGATGCAGGCCGTAGATATCGATCACATCCATGCCCAGCATTTTCAGACTTTTCTCGCACGCCTGCGGCACGTAATCGGGATGGCCACCGGTTAACGCGCCAGCGCCACCACCGCCTGCCAGTGCGAGGTTGCCGAATTTGGTGGCCACCATCGCCTCGCTGCGGCGGCCCTTGAGCGCGCGCCCGACCAGCGCCTCATTGACACCCGCGCCATAGGCGTCGGACGTGACGATGAGATTCGCGCCCAGATCCAGCGCGCGATGGATGGTGGCGACCGATTCCGCGTCGTCGGGCGTGCCGTAGGAAATCGACATGCCCATGCAGCCCAGCCCCATCGCAGACACTTCCGGCCCGCTCTTGCCCAGCCTTACCTTGCGCATGTCGTTTTCCCTTTTTTCTTTCTGTTTACTTCGCGTAGGTCACGCTCAAACTACCCACGCCCTCGACAAAACCTTCGAGCACGTCGCCCTTTTGCACCGGCCCGACGCCCGCCGGTGTGCCCGACATGATGAGATCGCCGGGGCGCAGCGTGATCATCCTCGACAGATACGAAATCGTTTCCTGCACGTTCCAAATCAGCTCGGACAAATCGCCTTTTTGCTTGACCACACCGTTGACCTTGAGCCAGATCGCACCCTTGGCCGGGTGGCCCACCATCGCCACGGTTTTCAGCGCGGTGCAGGGCGCGGAATCGTCAAACGCTTTGCCCATTTCCCAGGGGCGGCCCATTTTCTTGGCTTCGCCCTGCACGTCGCGGCGCGTCATGTCCAGACCCACGCCGTAACCGAACACGTGATCCAGTGCTTTTTCAACTGGAATGTCTTTGCCGCCCTTGCCGATGGCGACGGTCATTTCGATTTCGTGGTGCAAATCCTTGGTGATCGTCGGATACGGGATGGTGGTGCCGCTCATTACAATCGCGTCCGGCGGCTTCATGAAGAAAAACGGCGGCTCGCGATCCGGGTCGTGACCCATTTCTTTGGCGTGTTCGGCGTAGTTGCGGCCGACGCAGTAAATGCGGCCCACCGGAAAGGTTTGCGTGCTTTCGGCCACCGGCAGCGTGGTGGCACCGGGGAAGTCTATGGCATAGGTCATGGGTTTGCTCTCGTTGATGAAATTAATGCACGGAATACACAGTTGGCGCCCGCCGTCACTCTTCGACCGCCGCCCGGAAACCTTGCAGCATGCGGCTGATCAAAACGATGACGTTCCTCGTAAACGCAGCGGTTAGGGCGTTTGTCAGGTGCAGGGAGTGCCAGCACGCTAAAAGAAGGCTGTTACAGGCGTCGCGTGCGGACGATTATCGCGGAATCTGCCGCACACGGTCAATGCGCGCAGCCGGTCGCTGCTGAACAGTAGAATACCCGTCATGACCGAATCCACCAGCCTGTGGGCGCTGTTCGCCAGCAGCTTTCTTGCCGCCACGCTTTTGCCCGGCGGTTCAGAAGTGGTGCTGTTTGGCGTGCTGAAAGTGCATCCTCAGCAGTTGTGGCCGGCGCTGGCGGTGGCGACGGTAGGTAATACGCTCGGCGGGTTGTCTTCGTATTGCATTGGGCGTTTCATTCCACAGAAGAAAACGCTGACGGGGCTGAACCGGGTGCAACGTTTCGGCGCACCCGTGCTGTTGCTGTCATGGGTGCCGATTGTGGGCGACCCTTTGTGCCTGGCGGCGGGCTGGCTGCGGTTGAATCCGTGGTGGTCAGCGTTATACATGGCGCTGGGCAAATTCGCGCGCTATTGGTTGTTGGCGGCCGCAGTGGTATAGTTGTCATAACTATCTGTTTTTATTGTGTTTTTTAAAATCCTTTAAACGAGATTATGGCATGTGATTTGTGCGATACGCTTGGCGGTTCCTTGTTGTGGCAAGACGGGCAACTGCGCGTGGTGTATGTCGATGAGCCGGGCTTTGCCGGGTATTGCCGCGTGGTGTGGCAGCAGCATGTGGCGGAGATGACTGACTTGGACGATACCGCACGCGCGCGTTGCATGCATGTAGTGTTCATCGTGGAAGCAGTGCTGCGCGAGCGGTTAAAGCCCGACAAAATCAACCTCGCCAGCCTCGGCAATCTCACGCCGCACGTGCACTGGCATATCATTCCGCGCTACCGCGACGATTCGCATTTTCCGCAGGCCATCTGGGGCGCGCGCCAACGTGCAATACGCATGAACAGCACGGCCAACCTGCCCAAGATGCTGGCCGCCGATCTGGCGTCGCGTCTGTACCCTTGATGAACCCCGGCTGCGCCGCCATGCAAACAGCACCCCAACCATCGGTAATCTGCTGAAAATGGACAATTATCCGCGACAGGTACGTCAAATATTACCGGTTTACATTGAAAATACCGGGCTAGTGTGATTTGCTTCACAGCACAAGCCGGACGCGTACCATAGGCTTGCGACCGTTTTGCACGGGTAACGTGTCCACACGCAGGATCGGGAGTCAACCATGAGCATTCCGTCGCAATCAATTCCGCCTGGAGGCACCACCGCCGCACTACAATTCACCGATGCCGCCAGTTGCGCGCGCTGGGTTGCGGCATTGCCGATTACCAATGTGCAAATGGTGCAGCAAACGCTGTCGGAGCAGGCGGCAGCGCTTGCTGCCGCGAAGCTGCCTGCGCTCGAGCGGCTGAAGATCATCGAAGCGCTAAAAGAAACCATTCTGTTCTCGCAGGCCGAACTCGCCAAACGTTATATTGGTAAGCCGCTGCCGCTGGATCAGGCCGATGCCCGGGCATGGGACAGCGTGATGCGCCTTTGGGGCGCTGTGGGCGCGGTGTATCGCGCGTGCCTGGATGCCTTGCGCGCGGGTGATCTCACCATGGCGCCGCACGCGGCGCTGCTCACCCTGCGCTGCCTGCGCACGGCGGCGTACGGCCTGTTTGAACACTATCAGGTCTACCGCGAACCGGAGGCCACGTCCTGGCGCAGCTTCCACGAATGTTTTGCCTACGCGGAGGAACACGGTTTATCGCGCGCGCGCGTGACCGATGTTTTCAACAAACGCGATACCGACACCAGTTGTGCCGAAGCCTATGTGCAGGGGCTGATGGCGAATCTGGCCAATCCGTTTGCGTTGTCGGTGCGGCAGATGGCGTTCTTGCGGCGCTGGCTCGAAAAATGGGCCTCGCTGGTGGAGCTGTCACGCCAGCCGCTGCCGCCGGGACAGATTCCACCGCTCGCGGTGGATTACGCCGGTGACGCGCCGCCCGGATTGGCGGCGCAGGTTGCGCCGGGAGAATCCGCCCGCTATCTGGATCTGGAACCGCTGTCCAAAATGCTGCGGCAAACCATCAATTTGCTCAAGCAGGGCCAAACGCCGGGCCAGCTAGGCCTGGGTGAAGACGCGCGCCAGCCGGGCTGCGAAAGCCTCATCATGCTGCTGTATTTGCAATGGTGCCGCGCCGGCACGCTGCGCAGCGAGAATCGCGCGGCCACTGAGGACCCAGCCGAAGTGTGTTTCGGCATCTCCGATGCCTTCAACATGATGGGCGGCGACAACCGCACGCGGCAGGAAATCGAGTTCAACGCGCGCGACAAATGGGAAATGGATAACCTGGGTTTTTCGATGCGTCTGTCGAATACCGCGAAGCAGGCGGCGGTGAAAAAAACTGAAGCGTGGCAAATTCTCAATCAAAGCAATTCCGGTTTCATGTGCATGCTGCGCGAACCCAGCGGCGTCATGCGCATGCTGCACAATCAACTGCTCGGCATTCGCCGCTTCGGCGAAGCGCCGCGCCTGGGCACCCTGCAGTGGATACGCGTGAGCAGCAATCGCGAAACGCAATGCGGCGTGCGCCTGTATCCCGGCGCGCCGCAAGCGGCCAAGGTGCGTCCGGCGAATTTCAACGTCCCCAAAGGGCAGGAATTTGAAGTGGCCTTGATGACGCCCGCCGTCACCATGCCCGCCACGCCCGCGAACATCATGCTGCCCGCCGGCTGGTTTCAGACGGGCCGGCTGCTGGAACTGGAGGGCAACCCTTCCGATCCGAAAAAGCGCCTGATCAAGCTGCTGGCGCTGCTCGAACGCGGCGCTGATTTCGACCGTTGTTCGCTGGAAGTATTGCCGTAGGCGCCCATCGGGTGGCAGCGTTGCAATCAGCGCGTTGTCGGTTATGATGCGCGTTCAATAATTCACCGCTGCGCAACCTTAACCCCATGGTCGGCATCAACAAAAACACACCCCTGCCCACCGAGATCAAGCTGCATCAGATGTCGCGGATGCTTGAGCTCACCTTCGACGACGGCAAACACTTTCAATTGCCGTGCGAATTCCTGCGCGTGTATTCGCCCTCCGCTGAAGTGCGCGGCCACGGGCCGGGGCAGGAAACGCTGCAAGTGGGTAAGCGGAACGTCGAGATCAAATCCATCGAAGCGGTGGGCAATTACGCCATCCAACTGGCGTTTTCCGACGGGCACAACACCGGCATCTATTCGTGGGACATTCTCCACGACTACGGCGTGCGGCAGGCTGAGCTATGGCAGGATTATTTGCAGCGGCTGGAAAAAGCCGGTGCTTCGCGTGAAGTCTGAATAAATCAGTGTCATGAAATCCACCCACTTCGGCTACCAGCAGGTCGACGAATCCGAGAAGGCGCACAAAGTTGAGGGCGTGTTCACCTCGGTGGCGCAACGTTACGACGTGATGAATGATCTCATGTCGGGCGGGCTGCACCGGCTGTGGAAAAAATTCACCATCGATCAAAGTTATGTGCGCCCCGGCGAACGCGTGCTGGATGTCGCCGGCGGCACAGCCGATCTGTCGCGCGCATTTGCCAAACGCGTAGGCCCCACCGGTTACGTGGTGCTCACAGACATCAATGCAGCCATGCTCGGGATCGGCCGCGACCGGTTGATCGACGACGGCGTGCTCGCCCCCGCCGTGCAATGCGATGCCGAAAAGTTGCCGTTCGCCTCGAACTATTTCGACTGCGTGTGCGTAGCGTTTGGGCTGCGCAACATGACGCACAAAGAATCCGCGCTCGCCGAGATGTTTCGCGTGCTGCGGCCAGGCGGCCGTTTGCTGGTGCTGGAATTCAGCCGCGTGTGGAAGCCGCTGGCCGGCGCGTACGATGCGTATTCGTTTAAAGTGCTGCCGAAAATGGGCGATATCATCACCAAGGACGCCGACAGTTATCGTTATCTCGCCGAA
>SYEN01000361.1 GCA_005800795.1 Burkholderiales bacterium
AAATTTGTTACCGGCACTTCTGCGGTCGGTATGAGGTAATGATTTTCATTACCTAACACAAATAGCTGCCCCGCCGCTCCTCGTTGATACCCCGCATCAGTGGGGGAGTAATCCGCCCCCATACTTACCTTCTTTCTGGGAACCTTGAACAAGTCTTCTTCAAATTTCGGTAGTTGACCTGTTCCACGCATGCTATCCGCATTCACAATATACGGTACGTAAACTTCAGTGTACCCGTGCTCCTGCGAATGAACATCAAGCATGAACTGAGCTAGCACCCGATGCAGTCGTGCAATATCTTTCCTGAGGACTACGAACCGCGCACCGGCAATTTTGCCGGCGGTATCGAAATCCAGTTGGCGCAAACCTTCGCCGACATCGACATGATCTTTCACTGCAAAATCAAACTTGCGCGGCTCGCCCACACGGCGCACTTCCACGTTGTCGGCTTCCGATTTGCCGGAGGGCACAGTGGCCTGCGGCAGATTGGGAATCACCATCAGAAAGTCATTCAACCGCTGTTGCACGCCGGCGAGTTGTTGCTCCAGCGCTTTCAATTGCTCGGCCTGTGCGTTCACTTCCGCCATCAGCGCCGAGGCATCTTCTTTTTTGGCTTTCAACTGGCCGATCTGCTTGGACAGCGCGTTGCGCCGTGCCTGCAATTCCTGCGTGTCGGTCTGCACTTTCTTGCGTTCGGCTTCGAGCGCCTCGAATTCGGCGGCGGGCAATGCAAACCCGCGCGCGGCCAGCTTGTGCGTTACGCCGACTAGATCGCTGCGCAATAACTGTATGTCTAACATGATGTTTTTTCCACGGTAAAACGGGTGTTACGTGTTTTGCGAGGCAGCTATTATCGCGGAGATTGCAGCCACTCGCATCAGCGACTCGCCCGCACTCGAGGTGGGTAGCTGCAACCGGCCTCTACCCGATGCGCGCAAGGCAATTTGCCACTCAACGTTAAATCGAGTACTTTACGCACGGTAAGCGTACAAAACCGCGCTTTTTCTTGCTAAAACAGGCGGCAACGCCCATACTGCCGCCCTCAAATTGGTTGTCGGTTAGCACCACGCCCCGCAAGGGTGTTTTTGCTGGTCTTCCTCGATGGGTCATTTGACATCGCGCCCGCCCGTGCTGCCGGCGCGTGTTCCGCAATCGGGAGTTCAGCTTGGCTAAAGAAGAAACCGTCGAGTTCGAGGGCGTGGTCAACGAAGTATTGCCCAACACCATATTCCGCGTGACACTGGACAACGGCCACGAAGTCACTGCGTACGCTTCGGGCAAAATCCGCAAGCATCGCATCCGCATTCTCGCTGGCGATAAAGTCACACTCGAAATGTCCCCTTACGACATGAGCAAAGGCCGCATCAGTTTCCGGCACAAGGACGAGCGTGCCGCTCCCGCGCGCGCCAACAAGCCGACGTTTTTCCGGCGGTAAGTTTCTTTCAGCTACTGCGCCGTCCAGCCACCGTCGATCACCAGACTGGCGCCCGTCATCAGCGACGCTGCGTCGCTTGCCACGTAAACCACGGACGCAGCCACCTCATCAAGCTGCCCCAGCCGTCCCAGTGGAATGCGCTCCATCACCCACTTGGCGAATTCCGGCCGGGCGAACATCGGCGCGGTGAGCGGCGTTTCGAGAAACGTTGGCGCCACCGAATTCACGCGGATATTTTGCGGTGCGAGTTCCACCGCCAGCGCCTTGGTGAATCCTTCCATCGCGTGCTTGGTCAGACAATAGACCGTACGCGTGGGCGCGCCGACGTGGCCCATCTGCGACGTGATATTGATCACGCAGCCGCCACGGGTTTTGCGCTCAGGCAACTCCAGCATTTTTTTCACCGCTGCCTGCGCCGTGATAAACATGGCGCGGATATTCAGATTCAGCACGCGGTCGAGATTTGCCTCGCTGACATTCACAAACGGCTCAGGAATATTCGTACCGGCATTGTTCACCAGCACATCCAGCGCGGGTAAGGCCGCGATGGCCTTGTTGACCGCCGCCGAATCGGTGACATCACACACCAGCGCACGCGCCTTGCCGCCCGCGTTGTTGATTTCCGCCACGGCGGCGTCCAGTTCGGCTTGCGTGCGTGACATCAGCCACGTTTCAGCACCCGCGTGAGCCAGCGCCATCGCGCTCGCGCGGCCTATGCCGCGGCCCGCACCGGCGACGAGTGCCGTGCGGCCATCGAGGCGGAATTTATGCATTACATCGCCAGAAATGCTCACTCTGTTACCCCCAGGCTGTCGTTCCCGCGAAGGCGGGAACCCATACAATGATGGAAACGGCAAGCACGTTATGGGCACCCGCCTTCGCGGGAGCGACAGTCGTGGTTGTTCGTACGTATCAGTAACGCAACCGCCGCGCTCGAAACAAATACCCTTTAAGACTTCTTGCCCAACCCGACATTCTGCCCGCCATACTTGCGCAGCCGTAGATCCGCCTGCTCCTTGTGCCCCCAAAAGCGCTCAATCGCGCACAGCCGCGAACAGTACTCACCCACCGTAACAGCGGCTTGGTCAGAAATTTCCTGATAGGTACAGGTTTTCAGAAACTTCCCCACCCACAGACCGCCGGTGTAGCGCGCCGCGCCCAGTGTGGGCAACGTGTGGTTGGTGCCGATGACCTTGTCACCGTACGACACATTGGTTTGTGGACCGAGAAACAGAGCCCCGTAGTTTTTCATGTGCTGCAAAAAGTAGCGCGGCTCTTTGGTCAGGATTTCGACGTGCTCGGCGGCCACACGGTCGCCTTCTTTCACCGCTTCGTCGATGGAATCCACCAAAATGATTTCGCCATAGTCGCGCCACGCCACGCCCGCGACATCCGCCGTGGGCAGCACTTTCAACTGACGCTCGATTTCGGCAGGCAAGGTGTCTGCGATTTTGCGCGAGGTGGTGATGCAGATCGCCGGACTGGTCGGCCCGTGCTCCGCCTGCCCCAGCAAGTCAGTTGCGATCATTTCCACGTCGGCGCATTCATCGGCAATCACCAGAATTTCCGTCGGACCGGCCAGCAGATCGATCCCCACGCGCCCGAACAGTTGGCGCTTGGCCTCCGCCACGTACGCGTTGCCCGGCCCCACCAGCATGTCCACCGGCGCCATCGACTGCGTGCCCACGCCCATCGCAGCAATCGCCTGCACCCCGCCCAGCACATAGATATCGTCCGCGCCCGCCAGCACCATCGCGGCAATGGTTTCAGCGTGCGGCGCGCCCTGATTCGGCGGCGTGCACGCGATCACGCGCCGCACGCCCGCTGCGCGCGCAGTGACGATGCTCATGTGCGCGGACGCCACCATCGGGTAACGCCCGCCTGGCACGTAACAACCGACGCTATCAACGGGAATATTCTTGTGCCCCAGCTTTACGCCGGGCAAGGTTTCGACTTCAATGTCTTTCAGCGCCGCGCGCTGGTGCTGGGCGAAATTGCGGATTTGCGCTTGGGCAAACTTGATGTCTTCGAGCGTGCTTTCCGGTACTTTGCGCACAATGGCATCCAGCTCGGCCTGCGAGAGCTTGAAGCTCGCCGGCGACCATTTATCGAACTGTTGGGACAAATCGCGCACCGCATCGTCGCCGCGCTTTTTGACATCGGTGAGTATGCCTTCCACCGTTTGCCAAACTTTCAGGTCGAGGGCTTCGGTGACTTCGGCGGGGATGCGTCGTTTGAGATGGCTGGCCATGCGGGTACCTTGCTTTGCGTGATGGATGGTTAATTGCCAATACGATTCTACTGCTTATTGTGCCTTACTCCGCCCTGATGCCCGCCGTCTTGATCACCCGCGCAGTCTTGTTGAACTCGTCACGCAGACGTGACGCGATTCTTGTATGGCACGTGCCACATATCCAATCCCGCGCGCAGCTTGAACCGTTCGCCCGCCAAGTGAAAGTTGCTGCCCACACCCGTCGATACAAAACTCAGCGCGCGTGGTTTCGCTTTAGCCACGGCAATGAGTTCATTCACAGATCGCGCCGGCACAGACGGATACAGCACCAGCACGATGCAACAGCCGCGTGCAGCCATCTGCCGCCTGCCGCGCGGTAAATTCATTGGCCAGCATGCCTGCTGCTCCAGGGCGGCTATCAACGATCACCTGCTGCGCCAGCGTGTCACTCAGCCGCTGCGCGACCGCGCGCGCGGCAATATCAGCGCCCCCGCCCACTGATGCTGCTGATGCTGCTGCAAAAAGTGCGCACGATAACGGGACTGTCAGTGTGCGCCTCAGATAAATGCCTTGTTTTGTCATATGCGATAATATTGTAAGTAATTGCTTTGGTAATTAGGGCGAAACGTAACTAAAGTAGATTTTAAGAAAGAGCTTGAATACGTTGTCGTTGCGGTGATTGTAACGGTATTCGATTTCCTTTAAATACATCGGGAAATAATACTTCGACACGCCGCGATAGTTGTA
>SYEN01000362.1 GCA_005800795.1 Burkholderiales bacterium
AGTTCATATTTTCCACTGGCCAAAAGAGTTGCGGGCATTAACGCAAGAGAAGCATTTTTAGCGCCACCAATGGGAATGATTCCATTTAACTTTTTACTCCCTCTGATGATAAATTTGTCCATATATCGTTGAAGAGCTGGCGCCCGCCGCCATGCATCATCCAGGCATTTTGCTGGCGGTTATTCATACCGAACGGAATCGCGCAGCCGAACGCAAACGTCGGATCCTTGCCGAAAAAGTAATACGGCGCGGTGTGCGTGCACTGAATGGTGCCGTTCTGCACGGCATCGACGACGCCGAACGGCGGCACGATTTCGCCCCCTGCAAACACCTGAATCTGAAACTTGTTGCCGGTGGCTGCAGCTACGCGCCGCGCTATGGTCTCGGCGCCGCCGAAAATGGTGTCCAGACTTTTCGGAAAACTTGATGCGAGACGCCAGCGCACCTCACCCGCCTGCGCGAAAGCCGGAGCCGCGCCTGCGGCCAGAATACCAGCAAGGCCGGTATGTGCAATAAACGAACGACGTTTCATTATTACTCCTCCTTGATTAAATAAGTCAATAAAAACAGATACTTATATACCACTTTCCATCAGGCTATGAGAGTCCCGACTCAGCACTCAACAAACGCGCCCCGGCCGCCAGCGCCTGCAACTTGGCTTCGGCAATCGGCCGCGCCATGGGTGCCATGCCGCAATTCGTGCAGCCGTGAATGTTTTCGACGGGAATGTACTTCATCGCTTCGCGCAACGTCGCGGCGACCTGCTGCGGTGTTTCCACGACATTGGACGCGACATCAATCGCGCCCACCAGAACATCCTTGCCTTTGAGCAAACTGATCAGGTCAATCGGCACGCGCGAATTGGCGCACTCCAGTGATACCTGTTTGACCGAGCTTTTTGCCAGCAGAGGAAACGTGGATTCATATTGCCGCCACTGTCCCCCCAACGTTTTTTTCCAGTCGTCGTTGGCCTTGATGCCGTAGCCGTAACAGATGTGAACCGCCGTCGTGCATTTCAGTCCGGCCGCTGCGCGTTCCAGTGCGGCCACGCCCCAATCGCGGACTTCTTCAAGGTACACGTTGAACGCAGGTTCGTCGAACTGAATTGTATCCGCGCCTGCTGCTTCCAATGCCTTTGCCTCGGCGTTCAGAATATCCGCCAATGCGAACGCCAGCTTGCTGCGATCCTTGTAGTAATCATCCGCCAGCGTATCCACCATGGTCATCGGGCCCGGCAGCGTGAATTTGAATTTGTGCAAAGTGTTGGCGCGCGCGAACTTCACATCGTCTGCATGCACCGGCGCGCGCCAGCTTACTGGCGCCACCACTGTCGGGCAATCGGCTTCATAGCGATCAGCGCGGATGCCAATGCGTTTTAGTTTGTTGAAATCGACCCCCGCCACACCCTGTAAAAAGCCGTGCACAAAGTGCACGCGCGTCTGTTCACCGTCGCCGACGATATCGATACCAGCCTGCTCCTGCATTTTGAGCACGGTGCGCACCGCGTCGCGTTTGCCTTCGGCCAGCCGCTCGCCTTCGAGCTGCCACGGTGCCCACAGCACTTCGGGTTTCGCCAGCCAGGAAGGTTTCGGCAAACTGCCGACAATGGTGGTTTTTATTCGTGCCATGCCAATCTCCGTAAATAGCCTGCAAAAGTCAGCAGCAAAATTTCAGCCCTCTAACCTCATCCAACGGGCATGCCCGCTGAGCAAAAATCTCTTGCCTGTTCTCGACCTTGTGCACCGTCTGCATCCTTTGTCCCTTGGGCCGGGTGGGGTCAGTGCGGTAAAAGCCGCTATCATACGCGCGTGGATACGCGCACAACACTGCCGGATACCATCATGCCAAAAGCCCAGCTGCCGCCGAACCTGTCGATCCACTACGAAATCGACGACTACACCGACCCATGGACGACGCCCGAAGTTGTCCTGATGATGCACGGCAACCTCGAATGCGGGCAGGCGTGGTACGCGTGGGTGCCCCATCTGGCGCGGCACTACCGAGTCATCCGCCCTGACATGCACGGCTACGGGCAATCCACACCGCCCGTGCCCGCCGATCACCCCTGGACCATTGATCTACCCATCGACACCACCATGGCGCTGATGGATCAACTCGGCGTAAAAAGATTCCACCTGATTGCGGCCAAGATCGGCGGCTTTGTCGCGCGGCGGTTGGCCTCGCGTTTTCCTGATCGCGTGAGCACGCTGACACTCATCGGCACGCCACCACCGGTTTACGACACGCCTGCGCGCGTGGAATCGCTGACGAAGGATATTTCCGAAAACGGCATCGAACCGTGGGCACGCCGCACCATGGGGGGAAGGCTCGGCAATAGCTTTCCGCCAGAAGGCATGGAATGGTGGATCAAGATGATGGGCCGCACAGCCGTTTCCACACAGCTTGCCTTTGTGAAAAACATCCCTAAAGCCGACATCACGCCTGACCTGCCCAAAATCAAATGCCCGACGCTGGTCATCACCACCGAAGGCAGCGCCTTAGGCTCGGTGGACGAAATGCGCAAGTGGCAGGTGTTGATTCCGAATTCACGGCTTCTGGTGCTGCCGGGGGATTCATATCATGCAGCAGCGAGCGATGCCGATATTTGTGCGCAGGAAACGTTGAAGTTTATCCAGACTGCGGGCCTGTCTCATCCCTAGCCCGGACGAAGCGAAGTATCTTCACGGACATTCGAAGCACGATGCTTCCTTGCCAGTTACGCTTGACGCGCCATTGCTGGCCAAGCGGGAGCTATCCTGCGTGAAATCTGCTGAACTGCCGCAGCCTCATGCACTGATACGCTGCCACTCGCGCCGCAATTGCCCCAGCATGTCCTCCAATGACCCATTGTTGTCAATCACCACATCTGCCCGTGCCACGCGTTCGGCGTTCGAGAGTTGCGCATCCAAACGGCTTTCGACCATGGCCCGGAACAGGTTGTCGCGTTGCATCGCGCGCGTGATGGCAGTTTCGCGTTCGACCACGATAACCCAGATTTCGTCGCCTCTGTCGTGCCAGCCGGCTTCAAACAGCACAGCGGCTTCGAGCACAATGACCGGTGCGGTACAGGTCATTTTCGCACGGGCAATTTCGGCTTCGGCCAACGCACCTATCGCGGGCCATACGATATCGGTTAATTTCTTCAGTTCTGCGGGCTTGCCAAAAACTTTCGCGCCCAATGCCTTGCGATCAATTTTGCCATCGGCTGCCAGCACGTCGTGTCCAAACGTTGCCGCTACTTGCGCGTGGGCGGGCGACCCGGCCTCATAAGTGCGGTGCCCCAGAACGTCAGCGTCAATCACATATGCGCCCTGCTCCTTGAGATAACGCGCGGCCGACGATTTGCCGGACGCAATGCCGCCGGTGAGACAGATTACCTTGGCCACCCTCTTGTGCATTACTCCCCCCCATTTGTTCAGATCCGCACTGCCCCCGATCGCGCCGCTTTACATTGCTCGTGCTCTTGACAACGCATTTGGGCTTGAAACGCGATGGGCGCGACCACGAATCACGCAGCGTATCCAGCGCTGTGGAAAAACCACATTGCTTGAGGATGCGAGCCGCCTATAGGTTTAACTGGTCGACGATGGCCGCAGTCGCTCCCTTTGATTCGCGGCACGGCAGGTAGCCTGTCCGACAACACCATGTAGATAATATTATAAGTAATTGATTATAAAAGACTTTTAATATACGAAGCCAGACGAGACCCAATCACGCTGGCATTCTCACAGCGGTCAATTGGCTGTCAGCCCTGCCGCCTTGATGACCTTGGCCCACTTTTCGAATTCGGATTTGATGTAGGCGCCCAATTCCTCCGGCGAACTCGTGCGCAGATCAAGGCCTTGATTCGTCAGCGCCTGGCGCACTTCAGCAGATTGCAAGGCCTTTATCAGCTCACCGTGTAAACGGTCAAGCAACGGCTTGGGCGTTTTCGCTACGGTGACAAATCCATACCAGTTATCCGCTTCGTAGCCAGGTAAACCGCTTTCGGCCACCGTCGGCACGTCTGGAAACACAGCTGCACGGCGCGCGGTGGTCACTGCCAGCGCGCGTATCTTGCCCGCCTTAACCTGCGGCACGGCTGTAGCCGACGACGCAAACACCAATTGCACCTGCCCCGCAATCAGATCAACCATCACCGGCGCACCGCCCTTGTACGGCACATGCACTGCTTTGCCGCCGATCATGTTCAGGTATAGCTCGGTAGCCAGATGGCCGGCATTGCCCGCGCCCGATGAGCCGTAAGTGATCCTGCCCGGATTGGCCTTGATGAAAGCGCTCAAATCCTGAAGCGTCTTGGCCTGCACCGATGGATTAACCACCACCAGATTGCCCTGCGAGCTCGAAAACGTCAGCGGTGCAAAGTCACGCAGCGGGTCGTAATTCAATCCCTTGTAAAGATGCGTATTTACTGCCAAACCGCCTACCGAACTGCACAGTAGCGTATAGCCATCCGGTGCGGCTTTGGAAACAATTTCGGAAGCCACGCTGCCCGCCGCTCCGGCGCGGTTATCCACCACCACTTGCTGCTTGAACGCCGCGCTTAACCTCGGTGCCACCGCACGCGAAACCAGATCCAACCCGCCGCCGGCGGAATTGGCGGCGATCAGGCGGATCGGGCGAGACGGATATTCCGCACTGATGGCCCCATGGGCTGCCAATAAACCCACCACTGCGGCCAGGCTGCGACCGGCGCGATAAACGCTTGCTGAAATCATGACGCACTACTCCTCGGAAATTTTATACCGTGCCCAACTACACGGCGACCATCCTGCGAGCGTACACGCCTGTGTCAGGCGGCGCAACTGCGGTGACTGCCTTGGTTCTCAATTGAACCCGGGCAACGCATAATACGTCTGTTCAATGTCCTACAACAAAAGGTCCGCCATGTCCGCGCCCCGCAAAATCGTCAAAGTCAACAATAAGCGCAAAGCCATTTCAATTGACTTGCATTGCCACATCCACACCGTCGCCGCGGACGTTATTGCCAAACAGTCGCGAACCAACGCCTCCCCCATTGCACGCTATGGCAACCCGCGCACCGAGGCACAGCAGAAAAAACTGCATCAGGATTTGCACAAGAAACTCACCGATGTCGATCAGCGCATCGCCGACATGAACAAGATGGACATCGACGTGCAGGCGATCTCCAGTTCGCCGTTGCAGTACTACTACGGCGTGGAGCCTGAACTGGGTCGCAAGGTGGCGCGCACCATTAATGAACGGCTTGCTGAAGTCACCGCCACGCATCCGGATCGCTTTGCACCGCTGGGTACTTTGCCCATGCAGTCGCCGAAAGACGCCGTGAGTGAACTGGTTTACTGCATGAAGAAGCTCAATTTCAAGGGCATCGAACTCGGCACGAACGTCGCCGGTGCGGAAATCGCCGATCGGCAATACGAAAAAATGTGGGCGAAAGCCGAAGAACTCGGCGCGGTGGTTTTTCTGCACCCCATAGGTTTCACCTCGCCACAGCGATTGACCAAACACTTTCTCACCAACGTCATCGGCAACCCGCTGGACACCACCGTGGCGCTGGCGCATATCGTGTTCGGCGGCGTACTTGAACGTTACCCCAGGCTGAAAATCGTCTCCGCCCACGGTGGCGGTTTTCTTGCCCACTACCCTGCGCGTATGGATCACGCCTACAATGTGCGGCCTGAATGCCACGATCACATCAGCCGCCCACCCTCGTACTACATGAAAAAGATGTACTACGACACTATGGTGTTCGGCGAGCCGCAACTGGATCACTTGGTCAATCTGTACGGCGCAGATCATGTGGTGATCGGCACCGATTACCCGTACGACATGGGATATTACAAGCCAGTGGATTTTGTAGAACGCGCCAGAAAGCTCGCGCCCAAACAAAAGGATTTGATTGTCCGCGGGAATGCGCGGGAATGCGGCGAAGTTGCTGGGCTTGAAAGCACGCTGAATTGAGTCAACGATTGAAGTTGGCGAATATAGACTTAGTGGCCATAGCAACTTCAGCTCTAGCTGTTGCGTTGGGAGTTTTTGTTGGAGAACTAATCACTGCGCGCGGTCGTATCATTCCAAGCTTGATCACTGCAGTAATTTGTGCGGCGCTGGCTGTTGTGCTGTTGTTAGCCACGGAAAGAGGTATATCCGCTTACGGACGGATGCTAGTTGCGGTGGTTCTCGCCTGCTGCTTCTCCATTTTGGGCTGGCTAATGGGCTGGATAGGATTGTTCATGTTTGAGTTTAAAATCGTGCCACACAACGATACCGATACACTTGTGAGTGTCCTTGTTGCTTTATTTTGGTTATTTCGAATCGTAATCGTGTCGATAGTTTCGCTATTACTCTTAAGTTCCCCAGACTCCAGCCTAAGGCACTAGACAATCTTACTTCACCAAACCTTGACAACCTACGACTACATCATCATCGGCGCGGGCTCTGCAGGCTGCGTGCTC
>SYEN01000363.1 GCA_005800795.1 Burkholderiales bacterium
CGAAACGCGGACTGCATCGGGTGCAGGTCACCGTTGGCGCTGCTGATGCCTTCGATGGTGGTGATGTTTGCACCCTGCACCTGCGCGGCGAGAATGTTGCATGCTTTTACCGCACGTCCATTCAGATGCACGGTGCAGGCGCCGCACTGGCCGGTGTCGCAACCGATGTGGGTGCCGGTGAGGTGCAGGTTTTCGCGCAGCAGTTGCGCGAGCAGGGTGCGCGGGTCAACGTCGGCGGTGACGGCTTTGCCGTTGACGGTCAGCGAAACGGAAACGGTCATGAGGGCTCCGGTAGAAAAATGTGAGGCTTGTTGCGTCAGAAAAGTGCGTTAAAGGTACGCGTGACGAATTCATGCTATCGCAGGCGCATCGTGGGTGCAATATGAAGTGCGCGAGCGCATTTTGAATTGTTAAATAAAAACAGATACTTACGAAATTTCTCTGCGTCTGAATACCAAACGCGCGAACCGAGGATGATGCTACGATGCCTGACTTGTTCGCCCACGTTGAATTGGAGAGTGCCGATGCGTTGCTTGCGTTGTGTGGTGTTGCTGATGGTGGCCTTGATTTCATGGAGCGCGGCGGCAGCATATCCTAATCGCCCGATACGCTTTGTGGTGGCGGCGGTTGCAGGCAGTTCACCCGATATCACGTCGCGGCTGGTCACAGCGGAAATGACCACCGAACTGGGCCAGCAGTTCGTGGTGGACAATCGCGGCGGTGCGGGCGGTACGCTGGGCATGCCGTTAATCGCGCGCGCCACGCCTGATGGCTACACCATGGGCTACGGCAATATTGCGTCGCTGGGCATTGCGCCCAGTGTTTACGCGAAACTGACTTACGATCCACTGAAGGATTTTCAGCCGATCGGGCATATTGCGGATTCGTACAATATTCTGGCCGTGGCGTTGTCGTTCCCGGTAAAGACGGTCGCCGAGTTGATCGACCATGCCAAGAAAAATCCCGGCAAGCTGGTCTACGGCGGTGCGACGGTCGGCTCGACGCAATACATGAGCGGGCAGTTGTTCAACCAGATGGCTGGCACCAACATCCGCGCGGTGTCGTTTCTCGGTGCACAGGTGATTCCTGCAATGGCGCTGGGGCAGGTCCAGATGACGTTTAACGGCAGTGCGGCGCTGGAGCAATATATTAAATCCGGGCGTATTCGTGGTCTGGCGGTGACTGGTGCCAAGCGCCTGCGTGCATTTCCCGATCTGCCGACGATTGCGGAATCCGGCTTGCCCGGTTTCGAAGTGGTGGCCTGGGGCGGCATTATCGGCCCAGTGGGGATGCCGCCCGCCATCGTTGCGCGGCTGAATGGCGTGTTGAACAAAGTACTCAAGTCACCCGCAGGTTCGGAAAAACTCGTCAGCATCGGACTGGAACCGGGCGGTGGCACGCCAGAACAATTCGGTGCACATGTCCGTAAGGAGATTGCGAAGTGGAGCGAGATCACGCGCAAGGCAGGCATCAAACCGCAGTGAGTTTGTACAATTTTTTAAAAAATACCAATTAAATCAGATGCTTATAAAATGATTCGCAACCGCATGCCCAATCTGATCCGCTGGCGGTGTTGCCGGATGAACCTCCGATTGCCGTTCGTGCTGGCGGCCAGTGTGTTGGCCGCCGCGCCTGGCTATGCACAAACACCGTCGCAACCGTACCCCAGCCGCCCGATTCGCCTGATCGTTCCCTCGGCGCCCGGCGGTTCGCCTGACATCAGTTCACGCATGCTGGCGCCGGAAATCGCGCGCCAGATGGGCCAGCAATTGGTCGTCGATAACCGTTCTGGTGCCGGCGGCGTGATCGGCTATGAAATGGTGGCCAAGGCGCCGGCAGATGGCTACACCATTGGTTACGCCACCTTCGCGTTGTCCACGGTGCCCGCCTTGCTGACGAATTTGCGTTACGAAGCCATGCGCGATTTGCAAATGGTAATGCATTTGACGTCCACACCCAACGTGCTGGCGGTGTTTCCCGGGCTGCCGGTCAAATCCGTCGACGATCTGCTGGCGCACGCGCGTAAACACCCGGCCACGCTGCACTTTGGATCCAGCGGCAGCGGCACCAGCCTGCATTTGGCGGGCGCGTTGCTGATGTCGATGACCGGCGTAAATCTGGTGCACGTACCGTACAAGGGCGTCGATCAGGCGGTGGTGGCGACCATCGGCAACGAAGCACAACTCATTATCCACAACAGTGCGCCGATGTTGCCGCACGTCAAGGCAGGGCGTGTACGCGGGCTGGCAGTGACCACCGGCAAACGCGTTGCGACGTTGCCCGATTTGCCGACCGTCGCTGAGGCCGGCGTGCCCGGTTACGAAATCGCGCCGTGGGGCGGCATCATGGCGCCCAAGGGTATTTCAAGAGACGTGCTCGCGCGACTGAACAAGGAGTTCAACATCGCGCTCAAATCCAAAATCGTGCAAGACACGTACGCTGCGGCGGGTGTGGAAGCCATCGGCGGTTCGCCGGAGCAATTCAACGAACACCTGCGCAAGGAGATTGAGAAGTGGGGTTCGCTGATCAGGAAGCTGGGGTTGAAGTCGTGAGTGCAGGAAAGCACGCTAAAATCACGTCATGAAAATCGCCATTCTTAACGACTATCTGCGCCGCTCGCTCGCCAGTGCGGATTGGTCGCAAATCGCCAAGACCTGCGAGATTACAGTGTTTGACCGGGCGATTGCGCCGGAGGAGGCAGCAGCCACGCTGCAATCCTTCGACATCATCAGCACGCTGCGCGAGCGCATGCCGATTTCGCGCGAGCTGCTGGCGCAATTGCCGAATCTGAAAATGCTGGCGATCACGGGCCTGTATAACCGCACGCTGGATGTGGCGGCGGCGACTGAGCGCGGCATTGTGGTGTCTTATACGGAACTGCGCGGCTCGTACCGCAAGGCGACCAGCGAATTGACCTGGGGTTTGATGTTCGCGGTGGCGCGGCATATTCCGTTCGAGGCGAACAACATGCGCACGGGCGGCTGGCAGAATACGGCGGGCTTTGTGTTGCACGGGCGCACGCTGGGGCTGATGGGTCTGGGGCGGCAGGGGCGCTACATGGTGCCGGTGGCCAAGGCGCTGGGCATGAACGTGATCGCGTGGAGCCAGAATCTCACGGCGGAATTTTCGGCACAGCATGGCGTCAAGCGTGTCGAGAAGGACGAACTGTTTGCGCAAAGCGACGTGGTGAGCGTGCACTTGGTTCTGGGTGAACGCTCGCGCGGCGTTGTCGGGGCGCGGGAACTGGCGCTGATGAAGCCGTCGGCGATTTTGATCAACACCGCGCGCGGCGCGATCATTGATGAAAACGCGCTGATTGACGCGCTGCGGGAAAACCGTATCGCGGGTGCGGGGCTGGATGTGTTTACACACGAGCCTTTGCCGGACAACAGCCCATTGCGCACGCTGCCGAATGTCGTGTTAATGCCGCATCAGGGGCATAACGTGCAGGAGTTTTTTGCAGTGGCTTACGCGGATGTGGTGGAAAACATCTCGGCGTTTCTGGCGGGCAAGCCGATACGGATTTTGACGCCAGAGATGAATGCCAGCAGTGTGCAGGCGGTGTGATTATTTTATGAATAAAATCAAATACTTATGGTTTCTTGCGATTTTTGCCGGCGTGCTCTGTACCAACGCAGTGGCGCAAGCCCAACCGCAATCGGCTTACCCGCGCAAACCCGTACGCCTGCTCGTCGGCTTTCCACCCGGCGGCAATGCCGATGCCTCATCCCGCCTGATTGCCCAGCGCTTGGGCGAAGCGATGGGTGCGAACTTCGTGGTCGAAAACCGCAGCGGAGCAGGGGGCAGTGTGGCTGCAACCATCGCGTCGCGTGCGGCCCCCGATGGTTACACGCTGTTGTGGTCCAGCCCCGGTGCGCTGACCATCAATCGCATCATCGAGCAGAATCTGCCGTACAACGCCGACACTGCGTTCGCTCCGGTGGGACGCACGTTTACGTTTTGCAACGCACTGATTGTGCGCAATGATGCGCCGGCCCATACGATGGCGCAGTACATCACACAGGCCAGGGAGAAGCCGGGGCAATTGCAATATGGCACTCAAGGCGTGGGATCGGCAGGGCATTTGTCAGCGCAGATGCTGCAAAACCTTGCGGGTGTCACCATGAGCCACATTCCGTACAAGGGCGGCGGCGAGTTGCTCACGGCGGTGATCGGCGGTGAAGCACCCGCCGGGTTTGTCAGTACGCTGGCCGCCGGCGCGCAGCGCAGCCGCGTGAGAGTGCTGGCGGTGACGTGCACACAGCGCGAATCGAGCTTGCCTGATGTGCCGACGATGCTGGAAGCCGGAGTGAAAAACTATGATGCCTCGTTCTGGTTCGGCATCATGGTGCCGGCAGGCACGCCCGGGGATATCGTAGTGCGGCTTAACCAGGAATTGCGCAAGGCGCTGGCTGGTGCGGAAGTCGAAAAGCTCGCGCGTAGTCAGGGGCTCACGCCCGCGCCGAGCTCACCTCAGGAGTTCGCGGAGGTGATCAAGGCCGACTATGAAAAGTGGAAAAAGGTCATCGGCAAGAGTTGATACCCCTCCACGGTACACCCACCGCACTTGATTTACGCGCGCTTGACCTGATATTCCGAGTGGCGTACTCTAGACTGTGTGTTGGTTGTGTAAGTATCTGTTTTAAAAGGATAAATTATGGATAGCGTAGACCTGCAGGTACTCAAATCCGCTTGCGACTGGATGAAAGCCGGGCATCGCGTGGTGTTGGTGACTGTGGTGAAAACCTGGGGCTCGGCACCGCGGCCCATCGGCGCGCTGACGGCGATACGCGACGACGGCATGCTCGAAGGTTCGGTGTCCGGCGGTTGCATTGAGGACGACATGATCCTCAAAGTACGTAACAAGGATCTGGTGCAGGACAAGCCGGTGACTACGCAATATGGCGTATCTGCCGAGGAGGCGTCGCGCTTTGGGCTGCCGTGTGGCGGTACGCTTGAGTTGGTGCTGGAGCCGCTGAAGGCCGAGAGTGGTCTCGACAAGCTGTTGGCGCACGTGGAGCGCCATGAGTTGGTTAAACGCACGCTGGACATGGAAACCGGGCTTGCCACGCTCGCACCGGCGGTCAATTCGGATCAACTGACGTTCGATGGCAAGAATTTTGTGACGATTCACGGTCCGCGCTGGCGGCTGTTGATTGTCGGCGCCGGGCAATTGTCGAAGTATCTGGCGCAGATGGGGCAGGCGCTCGATTACAACGTGATCGTGTGCGATCCGCGCGAGGAATATACCGAAGGCTGGGACGTGCCGGGTGTGGACATACGGCGCGGTATGCCCGACGACGTGGTGATGGAACTGAATCTTGATGGACACAGCGCGGTGGTGACGTTGACGCACGATCCCAAGCTAGATGACATGGCGCTGCTGGAAGCACTTAAGTCGCCTGCGTTTTACGTCGGCGCCATCGGTTCGAAAAAGAATAACGATTCGCGGCGTGAACGGCTGGCGGGCTTTGATCTGTCGGCCAGTGAAATCGCCAAACTGCGCGGCCCGGTGGGCCTGAAAATTGGCAGCAAGACGCCGCCGGAAATCGCCATCGCCATTCTTGCCGAAATGACGGCCGTGAAAAACGGCGCGCGCGTGGTTGAAACGGTGGAAATGCCCAAGGCCACGGTGGCGGGCTGCGTGGTGACCTGAGCATGGGGCTGCCGCTGCTTCACGCCCGGTTCGTGACGCAGCTGTCGCTGGTTGTCCTGCTGGTATGTAGCACTGTTGGGGGCTTGCAAGCGCAGGAAGTTGCCAATGGCGTGTTTCTGGTAGCGCGGCCTACCTTGAATGATCCGACGTTTCGCCGCACGGTGATACTCATCACGCAGCCGCCGGGTTCCGGGCCTATCGGCGTTATCGTCAACCGGCCCACGGCGCTTTCCGTAGCTGATGTGTTGCCCGCCTACAAACTGATCGCGGCACAGACTCGAAAATTGCATTTTGGCGGGCCGGTGCAACAGCGCAGCCTGGTGTTTCTGGTGCGCACCTCCGAACCGCCGCCCCGCGCGGTTGCAGTGCTGCGCGACGTTTACATGACCACGGACGCGGATTGGGTGGAGGCGGCTCTTGGTGAGTCAGTAGCGCCACTGGCGGCCAGCGCGGTGCGCGTCTACGCGGGTTATTCGGGCTGGGCCAAGGGCCAGTTGGATAACGAACTGGAACGCGAAGGCTGGTACATTGTGCCGGCTGACAGCGACGTTGTGTTCGACAAGGCACCGGGCGAAATCTGGGGCGAGCTGCTCAAACGTGCGATGTTCCGAAACACGCAGCATAATCCTTAAAAAATAAATAAAATCAATTAGTTACGTATTTTCTTGCCAGGAAAGCAGGCTGTATGCTGGAGCGCGCCGGTGTGCGTTTATGGGCAATGACTATGGGCAGGTATTGCGGCGCACCGCTCAGAATTAACAATCACCCAGCGGAGATTCGATGAAAAACAGGCTGCTGACGTGTGTGCTGATGCTGGTGGCGGCCAACGGCGCTGTGGCGAGGGATGAGCCGAAGGACGACGGTGTCAAGGTCGGCAAGGCGTCGGCATTTCGCAATCTGGTGCCGGCGGAGGGGCTGGAAAAACAGGCGGCACTGCAGTTCAACCAGCTCAAGCAGGAAATGAGTGCAAAAAAGGCGCTGGCGCCGGAAGATTACCCGGAGCTGCAGCGCCTGCGCATGATCGCGAAGCGCATCATTCCGTATGCGTCGCGCTTCAATCCGCGCGCCGAAAAATGGCAATGGGAAGTAATTCTGATCGGCTCCAATGAGATCAACGCGTTCTGCATGCCCGGCGGCAAGATTGCGTTTTATACCGGCATACTGCGGCAATTAAAACTGACCGATGATGAAGTGGCGATGGTAATGGGTCACGAAATTGCCCATGCGTTGCGCGAGCACGCGCGTGAACAGGCGAGCAAGAACGTACTCACAAAAATCGGCGCGGTCGGGTTGTCCATCGCGACTGGCGGCAAATACGATGGCCTGGTGCAAACCGGGGCGAATCTGCTGTCGCTCAAATACTCGCGTAGCGACGAAACCGATGCTGACCTGGTAGGCCTTGATATCGCTGCACGTGCCGGATACGATCCGCGCGCGGGTGTTTCGCTGTGGAAAAAAATGAGCGCCGCCAATAAAGGTGCGCCGCCGCAGTTCATGTCCACGCATCCGTCGGGGCCCAACCGAATCAAGGAAATCGAGGCGCATCTAAAAGAAGCGCTGCCGCTGTACGAGCGCGCGGAAAAGCCCAAGCAGTGGGTTGCACCGGTGGCGCGCGCGGCGCCACCCAGGTAAGTGTGAAGTAAGGCGCTATTGGCGACGGAATAGCCGCGTAACGCTGCTAATTCGCGGTAAAATCAAGCGCTTTCAGCAGGAAAACAAGAAACGTAGCTATGCGCGTGGCCATCATCGGCGGCGGCACCATCGCCACCTTGTTTATCGAACACATCCAGCGCGGCGACCTCGGCGACGCGCAAGTGATCGCTGTTGCCGGGCGCGGCGGCGCGTCGCGCGGCAAGCCGCTCGCCAGCGAGCATGGCATTGCGTACGTGACGTCGCTGGATGAGCTGCTGGCGCTGCGGCCGGATGTGGTTGTGGAAGCCGCCTCTCACGATGCCGTGCGTGAGTTTGGTGTGTCTTTGCTGGAAAAAGGCATCTCGCTGATTGTGCTATCGGGTGGTGCGTTGTGTGATGACACGCTGCGGGCACGGCTCGAAGACGCAGCGCACAAAACCGGCGCCTTGTTGTATGTGCCATCCGGCGGCATCGGTGCGCTCGATGCCCTGAAGGCGGCGGCGCTATCGGGCATGGACAGCGTGACCATTTCAGTGGCGAAGCCGCCTGCTGCGTGGAAAGGCATCGCCTATGTAGAAAAACTCGGTGTGGATATGAACGGCCTAAAGCACGCCACAGTGCTGTTCGAAGGCACTGCGCGCGAAGGCGTGCCACTTTTTCCCGCTAACGTGAACATCGCGGCCGTTCTGTGTCTGGCAGGCATCGGCTTTGACCGTACATGCCTGAAAGTGATCGCCGATCCCTTATTGACAGACAATACGCACCACATCGAAATGCGCGGCAAGACCGGCAACATCAGTATCAAATTCGAGAATGTGCCGTCGCCGGATAATCCTAAAACTTCGTGGCTGGCGTGTTATAGCGCGTTGGCGGCGTTGAAGCATGCCAAGTCGCCGGTGCGGTATGGGACTTAAAGTATTCAAGCCACTTCAGCGGGTAACCCTCGCGGTGTTTATCCTGCTTGTGCTTGTGGCATCTTCACCGATTATTGCGCTAGATCTGGCGCCCAATGGTGGCAATTTCAATGCACTCGCGCACTTCAAGGTAACGTCCGATATCGTAAACAAGGATGTCAGCGCATTTACCGCAACCATCGGCGGCGTCGGCAACAGTGTGTTCGATCAGCCGTCCGCATTCGAACCGATTATTTACCGGAACAAGTATCGCGCCACGGAGGATGCACATGATCGTATCGTCACTTCCGAGAACGCTTTGTCGCACTTTAATACCTTTCGAGAAGGCTTTCTGGATGGTGCGGACGTACGCGTGTATCGCATCGTCAACGGAAAATTCAAGCTGGTGCGCGAGGACAAGGTGGCCGAGGGTGGCTTTCACGTCAGCGGCTGGACTCGTGCGATGCGAAACGATGCGGTGCTGGCACCGGCTACGACACGGTTTGTCTATCGCTGGGATGGTTATAATCGGCCACAGGTGAAGTATTACTTCACGGTGAAAGCTGTCAGTCGTAGCGGTAAACTCTCCGCGCCCGCTCAGGTAATCGCTATCGAGCGCCCGGAGAACACGGGCAAAGGCGCGCCGTCCAATACCCTGGTCGATTTCAAGCCGTCCAAGTTCCTGATTGATTATTCCACGCCGCCCGTGCCGGACAATCTGCGAGGCAATATTGCCGCCGATGGTGCCTTGCATCTGGAATGGAGCCCGGTGTCGGCCGGCGATCTGGCCGGCTACGTTGTATATATCTCGGATTACCCGCCTGACAAACATGCGGGTCATTATATGCAACTGACGCGCACAGCAGCATCCTTAGAGCAGAGGATCAAGACTGGTGACATGGTGATAGTCAGTAAGAAGTTCTACAAGACTTCGCGCAAGCAGCAACTGTCGAATCGGGTTTGGAATGCATTCGGCGAATACAGCGTATTGTTGCCGGGACTGGTAGATTTTTTTCCGGATGAAAACGAAGGTGTGAGTTGGGAGCTTGCGCGGCATGGATCATCGAACGCGGTCGAGGATCCGGGCGAGACTTATCTGAAGCTGGATCTGGCTGCCCGAGCCAGGGAAACCATAGGCGCGTTCAATCACAGCGGCACGGGGCAATCGTTCTATCAGGTGCTGGAAAAACGTACCTATAAAGTGGAAGTGTGGCTGCGCAGAGAGTCGGGCAGCGGCACGGTGAGATTCCGACTTTTGCCATTTTACGCCAGGCAGATTGAACCCATCGTGTTCGACGTGGGTCCCAATTGGCAGAAGTTTGTTGCCACGTTTACGCCGGAAGAAACCATGAGCGGCGAGCAGGCGAATCGCATGCACTTGGAATTCATCGGCCCTGGCACGTTTAACATCGACAATTTTCGTGTTTACCGAGCCGATGCGGAGTATCTGGACTACACGCCACGCCTATATTCGGAATTGAAGGCATCCCGAATGCAGGCATTACGCACGCATGGGTTCATCAAGACAGGGTTTCGTACTTACGATGCCCAGCAAATTACCAATACGGCTGGCATAGCGGGTGGACGGAGCCGGGGTAGCAAGAATACGCTTCCACAAATCTTCAAGTTAATGTAAAAAGCGGGTGTACGGCCTTGGTTACAACTGGAATTTTATTTGAGTCCGGAAGAGTGGCTCGGCCTGGTTGAATTCATGGCAGCGCCGTTCAATCCAAAAACCGATACACTTGGCGCGAAACCGTGGGCATACAAGCGATATAGGCAAGGCCAGACCGCGCCATGGACGGATGCTTTTGATCAGATCTATTTTGAATTGGGTAACGAGACGTGGAACCGCCTCTTTTATCCATGGATATTCGATGGCATGACCGATGCCGTAACCGGTGCGCAGTATACAGGCGGCCAAGTCTACGGTCTTTTTCAGGAATACGTGATTTCGATATTGCGTGGCAGTCCGTATTGGCAGCAATCGAATCTGGACAAAAAAGTCAAATTCGTGGTGGGCGGCTGGGCGGGCCTGCCATATGGCCGGGACGCTGCTTCTGCTTCGCCTTCCTCCCATCAAATGACCGTGGCGGGTTATAACGGTGGCTGGGACGAGGGCGAAGGGCCGCCTGCGCTCAACGCCGCCAGTATGTTTAATGTACTGACGCAGGTAAGCCAATCAGCGATACCTAACGCGGAAATGCATGCGAAGGAGGTAGCTGATCTGAATCGAAAACGCGTCATACCCTTGCGTATGGGCACTTATGAGGCGGGCCCCGGCTACGCGTTAAACGGACTCAACAATGTGCGTGTGACACCCGAGCAGGCACGAGAGCAGGAACAGGTTATGAAAAGCCTGGCGGCGGGAACGGCTACGCTGGATTCGTTTCTGGCAAGGGCGTATCTCGGATTTGGCGTCCAGAATTTCTTTACCTTTACGGAAGGCGAGTATTGGAGTTCGCACGCTCGATAGTACCGCGGAGGACAGGCGTATCCGTCGTGGAAGTTGTTGGCGCTGTTTAACAACGAAGCGACAGGGGATATGCTACGCTCGGAAACGGTTAGCACGCCGGGCGCGGATCTGCGGCCCTATCAACGCCGCCAGGGTGTCAAGAACGCTCCATTGACGGCGGTCTACGCCACTCAGAAGGGGCGACATGTGAGCGTTGTGGCAATTTCTCGCAAGGTGCCTGGATACCCCCATGTCGCAGATGAAGGCTACACCCCGATGACGATAGACCTCCCGTTTACAGGCGCGAAATCCATTACGCTTTTCAGAATGCAGGGTGATCCCAAGTCGAACAATGTCATAGCTGAAAATGTGAAGGTCGAAAAAGTCGACATAGCCGCATCGTCTTTCAAGGGGCGGCTAATACTCAATCAGGCCTTTGGCGCCGATGTACGAGGTCTTGCGCCGGCAGCCACGTACCTTTACGTGTTTAATGACATTGAAAGGTAATATTCGGTGCACAGGCTGCATCGGACA
>SYEN01000364.1 GCA_005800795.1 Burkholderiales bacterium
AGGCGCGCAGCCAGCCTTGCGCGACGGGCGTTTTGGGATCGAGCGCACCCTGAAACAGCACTTCGTTATTTTGCGGATCGAACACGCGCAGGATCACGAACAAATCCGCATCGCGGGTTGATGACGATACAAACAGTTTCAGCGCCGACGGCCCGGTGATTTCAGTTTCTTTGTCGAGCGGCGGTGTGCTGAAAGTGACGCCATCGCCCATCGCATCGTAAGTAATTGTTTTTATTGAGTTATTTTTGGTGAAACCAAGAGCGAGATTTACGCCGTCCAGATAAAAATTCGTCCACTGTGTGCGCGCAATCGGCCATTCGTTTTCATAGCGCTGCACGAACTTCTCACCCGGATGGCGAATCAACAGTTGCGCCTTCGGCTGCTGATCCCAGCCGTTCTTCGCACCTTTCAAAAAGTAATCAAAGAATTTTTTCTGCAAGCCGACGCCGTAGTCGGTGTAAAACGGCGCCCAGTGTGACCCGCCGTGCGCTTCCAGCCATTTGTGTTCTGACGCGGCATGCATGAAGCCTTCAAAGTTACCGCGCGGATGCAGGCCCTGCCCACCCCAGTTAGCGGCAGACAACAGCGGTACTTTTACCCTGGACAGATCGCCGCTGCGCTCGCGGTAGTACGGGCCATCCAGCCTGTTCTTGCTGAGATTCGCCCACATGTCTTCACGATTCTTGAGCAGATCCGCGTCGCTCAACGTCTCCGGCCCGCAGGCCAGCTCGCCGGTGAGAGGGCTGCGCGAACCGCGTTCGCCGACGCCGTGCTGCACCGTTTTCACCTGCATGTCCTGCCAGTTTTTGCGGAACACGCAGATGATGCCGCCGTGGTGCGTCGAATCACGGTAGTTGTCGGCCCAGCCTTCCCACACGCAAATCGCGGCCAGATGCGGCGGCTGCATCGCTGCCGCTTTCCATTGGTTCGACGCGTAATACGAAATGCCGTTCAGGCCGATCTTGCCGCTGCACCACGGCTGCATCGCCGCCCATTCGATGCAGTCGTGAAAATCCTTGTTCTCGCGCGCGTTACCGTGGCACAGATAACCGGGCGACCGCCCCGCGCCGCGTGAATCCACACGCACCACGGCGTAACCGTCGGGCACCCATTTTTCAGGATCGACCACCTCCCAATTTTGGTATTTGTTCGTGGTACCCGACACCGCATCGGGATTTTCGCGGCACATGATTTCCCAGGCCGTCTTGTAGCCTTCCTGAAACGCGAGGCCCTTGCCGTAGGGGCCGTAACTCATGATCGCGGGGTACTTGCCCTCGGCCACAGGGCGAAAAATATCCGCGCGCAGCACGAGACCGTCGTCCATGGTGATGGGCACATCCCATTCGATGCGCATGTTGTCGCGGATTTCGGATGGGTGACTGGACATGAAAGTGCTTCCTTCTACAGTGGTCACAATGCTTCGCAGATGCCGGGCGTTCCACGACTTTCCTGCGTCTTACATTCCCTGCACTATAACCAGATTCGACTTGGTGGTGCGCTCCCGTATCGCGATCAGCGGGCGGTATTCAGGCGATGCATACCAGGTCTTGAGTTGCGCCATGTCGGGAAACTCAAGCACCACGCAGCGGTTGGGCGACCAGTCGCCTTCCAATACTTCCGTGGAGCCGCCGCGCACAAGATAGCGCCCACCGTAAGCGGCGATCGTCGCAGGCACTTTTTGTTGATATTCGGCAAAGCCGGCGCTATCGGTGACTTCGATGTCTGCGATGACGTATGCTGCCATGGTGTTGCTCCCTGCCCGCTGCGGGCCTTGTTGATTGGGTTAAACCGGCTTTTCAGGCCGTACCGTCAGACGCCGCATCTCGCGCCGCGCACCGTGATAATCGTTGATCGCATTGTGCATGGTGCAACGGTTATCCCAGAAAGTCATGGTGCCCGGCTCCCAGCGCAGGCGGCAGGTAAATTCCGGTGTAGCAGCATGTTCATACAGCATTTTGATGATCGGCTGGCTTTCGCGCTCGGTCATGTGTTCAAAGTGTAAGGTGTGAGCCATACTGCAATAGAGAGCCTTGTCGCCGGTTTGCGGGTGCGTGCGCACGATCGGGTGCCGGGATTCATAACGATCGGCGTTTTCCGTATTCGTCACGGGCATCGACTTGATTTTGGCGTGATGCTCCTGGCGATTGCCGCCCGGCCGGTATTTGAGACTTGCGCTGAATACGCCGGTCACGCCATTGATCAACTGACGCAGACCTGTGGAAAGTTCTTCGTAGGCCATCTGCATGTTGGTAAAAAGTGTATCGCCGCCCCTGGCTGGCGTCTCCACCGCGTACAACGTGGTGATCGCGGGCGGCTCTGCAAGATACGGCGTGTCGGAATGCCAGCCGTTGCCGAAGTTGCGGCGATCATGGGGCTCCTTGACCACCAGAGTCATCTGCGGAATATCCGGCAGGCCCTGGGCAAAAGGATAGTAGTTCGGCTCGCCAAAGAGGCGGGCCGCATCCCGTTGCTCGATGGGCGACAGGCTTTGGCCGCGTACCGCGATCACCTTGAACTCGAGCAGCGCGCGCTGCAATTCGTCCCAAAGTTCGGCATTGCCGTGGTCTTTAAGATTGGTGCCGTAGATCTCCGCGCCAAGTCCGCCCGACAGGGACCGTGCTTCAAGGGTCTTGTAGCTCATGACGAAGCCTCCATTGTCGACGCGAAAGTCATAGTATATTCCCCCTGTAATCGCTTTGAACAACTGCTTTGCATTCCCTTTGGAGAATCCGTCATGACAGACAGCAACAAGGAACTCGCCGGCAAAGTCGCGCTGGTGACTGGCGCCGCCAAAAACATCGGCCGCGCCACCGCACTGGAACTTGCCAAAGCCGGTGCGGCTGTGGCGGTGAATACGCGCCACTCGGTGGAAGACGCCAAAAAGGTCGTCGAAGACATCCGCGCAGCCGGCGGGCAGGCCG
>SYEN01000365.1 GCA_005800795.1 Burkholderiales bacterium
GATCAGAAAATAGCCGGGAAAACCCATTTGCAAACTCACCTTGATCTCGAACTCAAGGCGTTCGATGTAACGCGGCAATTCCTTTTCGCTCGCCTCGGCGTCGGCATACAGCACCTGCATGCGCGCCTTCAAGCCTTGGTGCGAACGCAGCCTCAGGTATTCATCGAGACTTTCGTTGTTGGGTGTGGGAAAGATCGGCAACTTGCTCTTGCCCAGCTCAAGTTTGAGATTGCAGCGCTTGGCAATTTCGACGCTGTTGGCGAGAGCATCAGGTAAGTCATTGAATTTATATAGTATTTCATTTTGCCGCAAAAAATACTGCTGATCCGTAAAAAGCTTGGGGCGGCGCTGATCCGACAGCATCTGCCCTTCGGAAATACACACCCGTGCCTCGTGCGCGCGAAAATCATCCGCGCGCAAAAATTGCACCGGATGCGTCGCAACCACCGGCAACTTGACCAGCGCGGCCAGTTGCAATGAACGCTGCACACAGGTTTCAACAGGCACCACCGCCGCGCCTGAAGTCATCGCATCCGGGCCTGGCCGCTGAATCTCGATATAAAAGCGCTTTGGGAATGCCTTCGCCCAAGTACACGCAGTTTTTTCGGCTGCATCACGGTTATCAGCAATCAAGGCCTGCCCAATATCGCCATGATGCGCGCCGCTCAATGCAATCAAGCCGTCGGTGCCCTTGTCGAACCACTCCCGCCGGATCTCTGCGCGGCCGCGATACTGATTCGAGCGATAAGCGCGCGTCAGTAAATCACACAGACGCAGATAACCCGCATGATTCTGCACCAGTAATAGCAGGCGAAATGGCTTGTCGCGATCTGCTTCGTTGGTGAGCCACACATCGCAACCGACAATCGGTTTGACGCCCGCTCCGCGCGCCGCCTTGTAGAACTTGACCATGCCAAAAAGATTCGACAGGTCCGTCAACGCCAGCGCCGGCATGCCATCCGCGGCAGCGGCGGCCACTGCATCGTCCACGCGCACGATGCCGTCAACGACGGAATACTCGCTGTGCAAACGCAAGTGAACGAAGAACGGCAATGTTGGCGCTGAACCGGGTTGCATGGTGCTATTTTAGCGGCAAGCATCCTGCCTTGCGCGGGCTTGTTGCATAATCGCAGCGCAGAAAATTTTGCCGGAAAAAATCAAATGAAAACAAGCCGTTCCGAGTATCACGCCTTCCGCGGCATCGACTACCACGTGCGTCTGTGGGGCGAGGCTGCGAGTCCAAAATTATTTTTGTTGCACGGCTGGATGGACGTTTCTGCGTCGTTTCAGTTTCTGGTGGACGCCTTGAAGCGCGACTGGCTGGTTATCGCGCCCGACTGGCGCGGATTTGGGCAGACCAGTTGGTCGAAGGAAGGCTATTGGTTTCAGGATTACTACGCAGACCTCGATGCCTTGATTGACATTTACTCGCCGGAGCAGCCGGTCAATCTGGTGGGGCACAGCATGGGTGGCAATGTTGCTTGCACGTTTACGGGCATCCGCCCGGCGCGGGTGCGCAAGCTGATATCGCTGGAAGGCTTCGGCGCCGCACGCAACTCGCCGGACATGGCGCCTGCACGCTACGAACGCTGGCTGGATCAACTCAAAGAGCAGCCTTCGTTCCGGCCCTATGCCACCTTCGACGCTGTAGCCGAGCGGCTGCGCAAGAACAACCCACGGCTCACGCCGGACAAGGCGCAATTTCTGGCGCGGCACTGGGCGCGGCAAACTGATGGCGGAGATATCGTGTTGCGCTTCGATCCCCGCCACAAGACAGTCAATCCGGTGATGAGCCAGCTCGATCAGTTGATCCACTGCTGGAAACGCATCACCTGCCCCACGTTGTGGGTGGTCACCAGCGACGGCGCGGTGCAGGATGGACGCGCCTGGCGCAAGGACAGCTCCGCCGAACTATTGGAACGCAAATCAGCTTTCCGCGATTTCGGCGAAACCCTACTGCAAGACTGCGGCCACATGATGCATCACGACCAACCGGAAAAGCTGGCCGCAGTTATCGAGGATTTTCTGTTGCGGTAGTAGCAGCGGACCCAAGGCGGGCGCAGATCGCACGTATGCCATCAAGGATGCGCGGCGATTGTCGTTGTATGCTGTCAGGTGGATTATAGTGCGCAGCTACCACACGCAAGGCGGGCAAGGGCATGCGCGCCCAACGCGCACGAAAATCCGATTCGCCGTTGGCAGAACCCCCACCAAGCACCATATTGGGACGCGCCGCCAGCACCGACTCCAGCGATACCGCCGGCGTGAGCATCGGCACATCGGCGAATACGTTGACGCCACCGCACAGTGTGATCACGTCGCTGATCATGTGCGCGCCATTCACGGTCAGCAACGGCTGATGCCAGATTTCGTAGAACACACGTGGCGATTGCCGGTTACGTCGTTCGACAACGCTGGCGAGCTCACGCAATTGCGTCAACTCACGCTCAAAGTCGCTCGCCGCACGTTCGCCGGATGCCGCATCGCCCGCGAGCTGCGCGGTGTCACGCAACAACCGCGCGATATCTGCCAGCCGCGCAGGTTCGCTCACCCACACAGGAATACCCAGGCGCTCCAGCCGCGTGATATCGCCCGCCTGATTGCCGCTTCTCCACGCCAGCACCAAGTCAGGTTTAAGCAAGAGAATGCGCTCAATATCCACTCGTGCGCCGTCGCCCACGCGCGGCAAACGCTTGGCCTCGGGCGGGTAATCGCTGAACCGGCTGACCGCGATCAACTTCGCGCCCACACCAGCCGCAAATGCAATTTCCGTGAGATGCGGCGCTATGGCAATGATGCGCGTGGCGGGCACTGCGAGCCGCAATGTTTTGCCGCGATCATCCTGAACCTCAACCCGCGCAGCTCGTGCGTGAACAATCGGACAGGCAAGGACACAAACAAAAAGGCCGCACAAAACCATCCGTGCGGCCCCGCGTTTCATGAGCAATTGTACAGCGATCAATCAGCCGTTTCAGCCTTCAAACGCCGCGCACGCACGCCGGCCGCCAACCCATCCAGCATGGCACGCGTTTCATCCCAGCTTACGCAGCCGTCGGTGATACTCACGCCGTACGCCAGCGCTTTGCCGGGCACCAGATCCTGCCGTCCGGCCTTGAGATGGCTTTCCGCCATGATGCCGAAAATGCGGCTGTCACCGGCCTCGATCTGATTGGCGACATCTTGGCCGACATCGATCTGCTTTGCTGGCACCTTGCTGCTGTTGCCGTGCGAGAAATCGATCATGATGCGCGCCGGTATACCCGCTTCCGCCAACCCCTTGCCTGCCGCATCGACGTCGGCTGCCGAATAGTTCGGAACCTTGCCGCCGCGCAAAATCAGATGGCAATCCTCATTGCCCGAGGTCGACACAATCGCCGAGCGGCCTTCCTTGGTTACCGATAAAAAGTGGTGCGGCGCCTGCGCCGCGCGTATGGCATCCAGCGCAATACGC
>SYEN01000366.1 GCA_005800795.1 Burkholderiales bacterium
GCTGGCAACCTCCAGCGGGTTGATAGTCAGTCCATTGCTAATCGCCAAACTGCCTTACGACACTTTTACGGATTTCGCACCAGTGAGTCTGCTGGCAGTCAATCCTACGCTGCTCGTGGTGAATGGCACGCTGCCGGTAAATTCCGTGAAGGAACTCATCGCGTATGCGAAAACGAAACCGCGGCAACTGAGTTACGCTTCCGCAGGACAAGGCTCACCGATTCATCTGGGAATGGAAATGTTTAAATCCATGACCGGCACCAGCATGTTGCACGTGCCGTATAAAGGTTCGCCGCCCGCAGTGACTGATTTGCTCGCAGGGCAAGTACAGTTGATGTTTAACACCATGCCGACGGTGCTGCCGCATGTGAAAACGGGTCGCCTGCGCGCACTGGCGGTGGGCAGAGCGCGGCGCGCAAAGACGCTGCCGGACATGCCCACGGTGGCTGAATCGGGTGTGCCGGGTTTCGAGGCAACGACGTGGTGGGGATTGGTTGCGCCGGCCAAGACGCCCGGCAGCATTAGCAGCAAATTAGGCACGCAGATTAAACGCGTGCTGAATGATGCCGACGTGTCGCAACGCATGCTGGCGCAAGGCGCGGAAGTGCAAAGCAGCACGCCGGATGGCCTAGCAAAATTCATGCACGACGAATCAGCGCGCATGCGCAAAGTCATCGCCAGCGCGGGAATCAAGGCAGATTAAAATATTGAATAAAATCAACAACTTACATATACCCATCGTTTCTTTGTGCGGCGCTGCCACTGGCGTCAAGGTGGAATAGTGGCCGGGGCTAGCGCTACCATTGCGGCGTTTGGCACGCGCTTCACTGCGATGCCGGTGACGGATGCACACCGGCATCAGGCCTACCGCGCGCTACTCGACACCGTAGCCTGCGCAATGGCCGGGCGAGCCGACGATGCGCCACGCCTAGCCGCCGACTACATGCGCGGCTTCGCCGGCAGCGGCCAGGCGACTGTATGGGGCACCGGCGAAGCCCTGCATCCCGAGTGCGCGGCCTTCGTCAATGGTGTCGCCGCGCACGTGCTGGATTACGACGACGTGATGACACCGATGCGCGGTCATATCAGCGTGGCGATGGTGCCGGCGTTGTGTGCACTGGCACAAATGACCAGCGCGAACGGAGCGCGTTTCAGCAGCGCCTACCTCGCGGGCTTTGAGTTGACGGCCAAGTTTGCGCGTGTGATGGCGCTGCCACACTACAGCCGCGGCTGGCATTCCACTTCGGCACTGGGCGTGCTGGGCGCGGCACTCGCGTGCAGCGTGTTGGCGGGCCTGAACGAATCCCAAACCTCTCACGCTCTGGGGCTGGCCGTGGCACAACCCGCAGGCAGCCGCCAGAATTTTGGCGCGATGGCAAAATCGTTTCAGGCAGGGCAATGCAACGCGGCGGCGGTGCGTGCCGTGTTGATGGCGCAGGCGGGCTTCACCGCGTCGCCCGATGCCATCGACGGCAGATTCGGCTATCTCGCGCTGTATGCGTCAGGAGAAGATACCTCATCGGCGTTATCTGCCTTAGGCGAAACACCGCTGGAAATCGACGCCATGGGTATCGATATCAAAAAATATCCGTGCTGCTACGCGATCCATCGCCCGCTTGACGGCATTTTGTCCCTGCGGAAGGCGCACGCGCTGACAACCGCGAACGTGGCAAGAATCGAAATCACCAACAGCGCCGGCGGCCTCGATGCCCTGCTGCCGCACCCTCCCGTCAACGGACTGCAAGCCAAATTCAACATGGCCTACTGTATGGCTGCCGCGCTGCTGGATGGATCCATTCGCCTTGCCAGTTTCGATGATGCGCAGGTCACGCGACCTGAAATCCGCGCATTGTTGACGAAGGTGAGTTTGCAGGAAGCGCCGGGCGCGATACTGCCCCGCTGGTCACTTGTGCGCGTTGAGCTTACTAATGGGCAAGTACTGGAACAACGCGTGAATTCGGCGCGCGGAGATGCCGGCAATCCGTTGAGCGATGCGGAGTTGATTGGGAAAGTGGCGGATTGCTTTGCTTGTGGCGGGCTGAATGTGAATGCTGGAGTGTTTGCACGGCAGGTTTTTGGATTGTCGGCACAGGGCGTTAGCGATGTCATTCTTGGGCTGCATGCATCAAAATAGGATTTCCCTAGGCATCGTCTGCGCATGACATACCACCACCGTCGTTCCCGCGAAGGCTGGAACCCATACGCAGAGGCTTATGGCACTGTGGTATGGATTCCCGCCTGCGCGGGAATGACGGGGTTACTTTTGTAGAATTCCCGACTGCCCATGCAGTCACATTTCATCAAGCCAAGCATCCAGACTCCATCTTCGCATGGCCATAACGTCGGATAAAATAGCTGCTTAACCCCCACGCACACCCCCATGAAAATCTGCATCCAAAGTGGCACGCCGCTGGGCACCTCCGACATCTACAAACCGTACTACGATTCACTCCTGCGTCACGCCCAACGCGTCGCCAGCCCCGGCACCGTGGTCGAGTTTCCCAATCTCGGCAAAAATTATCCGGGTGCGGCACGCAGCATGACGCACCTGCACTTTGTCGCACACGAAACCGTCCGCAGCGCCTTGCGTGCACAGAAGGAAGGCTTCGATGCCTTCGTCACCAATTGCCTCGACTTGGGCTACGACGAGTTGCGCGAGATGGTCGATATCCCGTCCATTTTCATGACGCAGGCCACACTGGCCTACTACAGCCAGTTGGCGCCGAATTTTGCGTTCATCGTCAATAACGTGCGGCTGCATCATTTTTTTCAAGCGCTCGCCGAGCGTTACAAACTGACAGCGCGCATGGCGCCCAGCGGCTACGTGGATTTTGCGTTCACCGATTACGCAAACCTGTGGAACAAGCCGCAGCCATTCATCGACGAGTTCATGCGCGTGGCCAAGGGGCTGGTGGCGAGTGGCGCGACATCGCTCTACCCGGCTGGGCTGTACCTCAGCCAATGGCTGATCGACCAGGGCATACGCGAAGTGGACGGTGCCATCATCATGGACCCGCTCGCCATCGGCATTAAAATAGCCGAGCTGCGGCACCAGCTTGTGCCCATCGGCATCAAGCGTTATCAGGCAGGAGCGTGGGCTGTGCCGTCTAAAGAAATCCGCAAGATTTTGACCAATGAGTTTGCACCATAGCGACGGCGAATCACCCGCCGGTTATACGGCTCGACAATTCAACAACTACTCTAAGGAAATAACATGTTCAAAATCTGGGGAAGATCAGACGGCTCAAACGTCATTAAAGCCATGTGGTGCATCGGCGAACTCGGGCTTACGCACCAGCGCATCGACTGGGGTGGCGAATTCGGCGGCAATGACGATCCCGAATACCGGCGCAAGAATCCAAACGGGCGGCTGCCGACGATTGAGGAAGAGGACGGCTGGACCGTTTGGGAGTCGGGCGCAGTGGTGCGCTATCTGTGCATGAAACACAGTCTCGGCAATCTATGTCCTGATACACCGCGTGGCCGTGCCGACGCGGAAAAGTGGATGGACTGGAGCTCGCTCAACTTCGCACAGTTTAACGGCACCTATCTGCAGCATTATTTCGGCCCCGCAGACAAACGTAACCCCAACGCCATCCTGGCCGCAGCCAAGGCGCAGGTGCAGTGGCTGGATATTCTTGAGAAGCAACTTGCTGGCCGTCAATATCTGTGCGGCGACAAATTCACCATGGCCGACATTCCGTCCGGTTCGCTCACGCATCGCTGGTTCCATTGGACGCCCAAAGCCGCGATACCCGCGCATCCCAACGTGCGTGCGTGGTACGAACGGCTAGCGGCACGGCCAGCTTATCAGGAGCATGTGATCAAGGTTAATGCTAAGCGGACTGCGGAGATTGCCGCACAAGGCTAAGGTAAATTTATAAATATCTGTTTTTAAACAACTTTATTTTATAAACCCTAAAAAACATGGAAGAAATATTGATTTTTTTATGATTTAATGTAAAAGTTTTTTTATGCGAACCACACTAGACCTACCCGACGAAACCTTCCGCAGACTCAAAGCCGAGGCTGCACTGCGCGGCTATAAGCTGAAGGAACTTGTCACGCAGTTCATCGAGCGTGGGCTGAACGAGGGCACGCAGCCGCTCTCTGCGCAGTCGCCGCACGCCGTCTACGCCATTCCCATAGCGCGCGAGGCCGATGGCACAGTCACCCCAGCACTCAGCAACGCGCAGCTTCAGGCCATACTCGACGAAGAAGACCTCGCGCAAACGCAACACGCCGTGCCGCACGACTCACCGCGCACTTGACTGACCTTCCCGACATCAACGTATGGCTCGCACTGGTCGATAAACGGCATGTGCAGCATCACGTTGCAAGCCGCTATTGGGAATCGCAGACATCCGACAGGCTGGCATTTTGCCGCGTCACTGCGCTGGTGTTTTTGCGATTGAGCTCTCACGCCCGCGTGTTTGCCAATCCGCTTAGTGCGCAGGAGGCCTGGGCCATTTACCGCCGGTTTCTCGCGATTCCGATTCTGCGTTTTCTGGCGGAACCGGCTGGTCTTGACGAGCACTTCAAGGCGCTGACCTGCACGCCAGCATTCCCACATCGATTGTGGACAGACGCTTATCTGGCTGCGTTTTGTCTTGCGGGCAACTACAGGCTGGTCTCGTTTGATGGCGATTTTCAACGCTTTACTGCGCTGAGTTTTTTGCACCTCGCTGCGCTGCCGGCAAGCCAGTAACGCTATTTTAGTAGCACTTGCCCGCGATGAACGCGATGGCAAAGTCTCAGCCCCGCAAACTCTCTGCCGCATCCTTACCCGCGATCCGCCCAAACACCAACCCCTTCAACACCGACGTCGCGCCGGTGTACGAGCGGTAATACAAACCCAGGGTTTCACCAGCGGCGTAAAGACCGGGAATCACGTCACCCTGCTGGTTGACCACCCGCGCATCGGGTGTCGCTCTTAATCCGCCAAACGTCAGCACAATGGACGAAATGATCGGATAGGCAATGTACGGCGGCTTGGCGATGGGCCGCGCCCAGTTGGATTTGCGCGGGCTGATGCCGCGCGTGCAGAGGCCATCCGTGTCCGCTTCGTTGTAGACACCATTCGTACCACTGGCGCAGGCTTTGTTATAGGCGGCGACGGTGGCTTCCAGCGCGTCGGCGTCGATCTTGAGTTGTGCGGCCAGCCCTGCCAGCGTATCGGCCTGATACGGGGGCACTTCGCTGCGAACCACGGATTCGGGATGTTTGACTTTCGCCAGCGTGGTGTCGAGTACGGCGTAGGCGATGCCGCCGGGCTGCGCGTTGATTTCGCGCGTGACGTTTTCGTAGGTTTCGTCGGTGGGGCCGGGCCCTTCGTCGACGAAGCGTTGGCCGTTTTGATTGACCAATATACCTTGCGGGTAGATGTAGATCGACGGGCCAGCGCGATCCGAGCGCGGATCCATGGGGGACGCGTGAAAGCTGCCGAAGTCACCGCAAGGCGCGGCGCCGATGGCCAGCGCCATCGCGATGCCTTCGCCCTTGTTGTAATGGCAGCCCTTGGACATTGAGCGTAAATACAGCGAGCGCGCCAAGGTAGCGGGTCATCATTTCGGCGTTGCCCTCGAAGCCGCCGCAACCGAGGATCACCGCTTTGCCGCGATATTCAGAAGGCTTGTTGCGCGGGTCGGTGGCGCGCACGCCAATCACCGCGCCATCGTCGTTTTGTATTAACGACTGTGCCGCCGTGTTGTAGTGAATCACGCCGCCGTTCTTTTCAAACTCCGTGGCGAGCGCCTCCACCAGCGCGAAGCCGCCGCCGTGCGGCGCCATACGCGGCTGCACACTGGTCAGGAATGGCACTTCGAGCTTTTCAAAGCGCACACCCATACCTTGCAGCCAGCGCAGCGTTGGCGGCGCCTGTTCAGCGAAGGTGGCGACCACTTCCGGGTCGGCGAAACTCATGGCACGCAAGTTGGGCGGCCAGTTGTCGCGGTCTTTGGAAGTCTCGTGCACCAGCGACGGGTCGAGATAACCGCCAGCGTTCGCCGCAAAGTGTTCGGTGAAATCGCCGGAGACTTCATCGACGCTTTTCATGCGCAGCCACGAACCGGTGTAACGCGTATTGCCACCGCGTTCTTCGATGGGTGCGCGTTCGAGAACGATGACTCTTGCGCCGTTTTGTTGGGCGGCAACGGCGGCGGAGAGACCGGCTGCGCCGCAACCTACGACGATGACGTCAGTTTCGAACATTATAAAAAGATGTTTTAAATCAAATATTTATAAAAATATTCACCGAGACTTAGTAGAGACGGCAAACCACTCCCGTCGTTCCCGCGCAAGCGGGAACCCATACCACAGTGCCACTTGAGACGGCTAATGGATTCCCGTCTACGCGGGAATAACGGGATCCCGTTTTGATTGCTTTTGCAAATGGCGCGGCATTCGTACATTCACGCCTTTCCCCACAGAAAAGGCCGCCAGGCCGCAACCCACTCCAATCACTTACTCATCGCCTTAGCCGCCTGCTTCACCGCCTTGACGATATTGATATATCCCGTGCAGCGGCACAAATTTCCCTCCAGCCCGTGATAAATCTCTTCATCGGTCGGCTTGGGGTTGTCTTTCAAAAAGCCCGAC
>SYEN01000367.1 GCA_005800795.1 Burkholderiales bacterium
GCAAAACCGCATGCGCTGGCCGCTGGAAGTGTTTCGCGCCATGCGTGCCGTGTGGCCGGCGGACAAATTCATGGGCGCAAAAATCTCCGGCAGCGATTTCGCCGAGGGCGGCTGGACGCCGGATGATGCGGTGGTCTACGCGGGTGAACTGAAAAAAGCGGGTGCTTCGTTTGTCACAGTATCGGGTGGTGGCGTGGTGCTGGATGCCAAGGTGCCCATCGGCCCTGGTTATCAGGTGCCGTTTGCGCAGCGCGTGAAGCAGGAAACGGGCATTTGCACGGGCGCGGTGGGCTTGATCACCGATCCGCATCAGGCGGAAGAAATATTGACCAGTGACAAGGCAGACTTCATTTCACTCGCGCGCGCGTTGCTGTTTAACCCGCGCTGGGGACAACACGCGGCAGTGGCGCTGGGCATTACGGGTGACAGCATGCCGTACGCACCGCAGTACGATCGAGGTTCGCCCAAGTTGTGGCCGCCGGGTAAGACGTTGGGAAAGTTGATCACTTAGACCCCCCAACAAAATGAAAATTCAGAGCGTCCGGGCCGCTCATGGACTTCCCTGTCCTGCACGCGGACGAGGGGACTGCATGGCTTTGGTTTTGGGAGTTTTTGGTCAGGCGCGCTGAATTCTGGATCAATGGAATGCTGTGGCCACCGGTAACACTGCGGTAGGCTTGATCCCTGAAGCTCAAATCAATCTGCGCTATCCATTGGCGCGCGCGGGGATGCCACACAGGACGATGGCACGTTCCCCCATAGTCCAGAATATTGCGTATTGCGCCGCGCGGAATGGCAGGCCCATAATCATCTTGCGATCGCAGGGCGCCAGGGGGTTGCCATGTAACGCCGCACTATGACGATGCTTTGGGGCGGCGCCGGTGATTTTAAAAACCATTAAAAAACAATTACTTATATAGACGATGAAAATCACCGAAGTCAAAGCCTACGCGCTTTCATTCAAACTCGAAAACGCGCCGCGCCGTGGTGTTGGCCAGCCAGTCAAAAAAGACACCGTTATCGTGCGTGTGAAAACCGAAGACGGCATTGTGGGCTATGGCGAAGCGCATCACGCGCTGGCGCCCACGCTGGTGGCTGATCTGGTGAATACCAATCTTGCGCCCATCGTCGTCGGCTGCAATGCGATGGAAGTTGAAGAAATCTGGAATCGCATTTATCTCAAACAGGGGCAGACGCACGGACCGGGCAACGCGCTTTACAAGGCGCTGTCGGGCGTGGACGTAGCGCTGTGGGATGTGCGCGGCAAGGCATTAAAGCAGCCGGTGTACCGCTTGCTTGGCGGTGCGCGCAAAAAAATTCGAGCTTACGCAGGCGGCGTGTGCATGGGCTTTAAACCGCCACCGGCGTTGCTGGAAGAAGCGCAGAGCTTCGTCGACAAAGGTTTTACCGCGATTAAGCTGCGCATGGGCGACACGGTGGAAAACGATCTCGCGCGAGTCCGTGCGGTGCGTAAGGGTTTGGGCGACAAGGTTGATATTGCGGTGGACATGAACACGAGATATAGCTTTCTCGATTTGCAACGGGCTCTGCCGGGATTTGAGGAGTGCAAGGTGTTCTGGATCGAAGAGCCGTTCGCGCCGGATGCGATTGCCGACTACGCTCACTTCAACGCGCGCACGCACGTGCCGCTGGCGGGTGGCGAGAACCATTTCCTGCGCTATCAGGCGCGCGAACTGCTGGAACGCAAAGCGGTGGATGTGATCCAGCCTGATCCGTGCAAGGCTGGCGGCATTACCGAAAGCAAAAAGATCGCCGATCTTGCCGCAGCGTTCCGGCGCGCGTTTGCACCGCATGTGGGCATGAGTGCCATCGATTCAGCCGCGTGTGTGCATTTGTTGTGCGCGGCGTCGAACGCATTGATTTACGAGGCCGACGGCGCTGCGTTCAATCCGTTTCGCGATGACTTGTGTGCGGATTACCCGAAGATTGTCGATGGGTATGTCGAGCCCAACGAAAAGCCGGGGTTGGGGTTCGAGGTGGATGAGTCGCTGTTTGAGAAATGGCCAGGCATTCCAGGGCCTTGTTACATATAAATTCCTATAAAAATCGAGGAGAGGTTGCATGTCACGCGATTGCGAAATGGCCACTGATGTCGTTCACGGTCGGTACGCAAATGAGGCGGGGCCGATACGATTGCTGGTTGCAGCACTGGGTTTTTTCGCGCTGCTTGGGCAAAGTGCGAATGCAACTGCCGCTGAGTGGAAACCCGAGAAATTCGTAGAGATCGTGGTCAGCACGCCGCCCGGCAACGGCCCCGACCGCACCGCACGCGTGATGCAAGGCATCCTGCAGGAAAAAAAATACGTTGAGGTTCCGATCAATATCGGCAACAAGGTCGGCGGCGGCAGTGTGGTGGCCTACACATACCTTAACTCGCGCCCACCTGATGGCCACACGCTGATGATCGCCTCAAAGGCGCTGCTCACCAACCATATCGCCGGGCGCGGCCCAAGCTACACGGAGTTCACGCCGTTGGCGCATTTGTTCGCCGAATACATGGTGGTGGCGGTAAAGCCCGATTCGTCGATCGCGAGCGGCAAGGATCTCGTGGAGCGCGTAAAGAAAAATCCGCAAAGCGTGAGCTTCGGTGTCGCCACCAGTCTGGGCAATCCGATTCACCAGTCAATGGCCACCCCGCTGCGGGCCGAGGGTGTGGACATCAAATCCCTGCGCAACGTGGTGTTCAACGCAGGCTCGGCGTCGATGGCGGCGATGATGGGCGGGCATATCGATGTGGTTGCCGTCACCGCCGCTATGGGCGTGCAGCTCATCGCGAACAAGCAAGTGCGCTTGCTCGCGGCTACATCGCCCAAGCGTTTGCATGGGGCACTTGCCGAGGTGCCGACCTGGCGCGATCTTGGCTACGATGCCGTCGTGTCGCAATGGCGCGGCGTGGTCGGGCCCAAAGGCATGAGTGAGGCGCAAATCGCGTTTTGGGAGCGTACGTTAAAACGCATGACCGAAGCTGAAGAGTGGGCGCGCGATCTCGACAAGAATTTCTGGAGCGCCGAGTTCATGGGCGCGCGCGAGATGCGCAAATACATGGATCGCGATAGCGTGGCGCTCAGAGTGTTTTTAGGCGACTTGGGATTGACGGATAAAAAATGATTAAAATCAAATACTTACGATATTTGATGCTGGGGACGGTATGCGCGGTGAACGGCGGTGCGCACGCGCAACGCACGGCGCCGGCAGATGCGCAGCAGCGGTACCCCAATAAACCGCTGCGCATCGTTGTCGGATTCACGCCCGGCGGCGCGGTGGATTTCATCGCGCGCTTGATGGGGCAAAAGTTGCACGAGCAATTCGGCCAACCGGTGGTGATCGAAAACCGCCCCGGCGCGGCCACCTCGATCGCGGCTGAACGTGTGGTGACCGCCGCGCCCGATGGTTATACCCTGCTGCTGATACCGATTTCAACCGCCGTGCAATCGGCGTTTCGCAAAAGCCTACCGTACGATTTAAAGCGCGATCTTGCCACTGTAACGCAATTGGCCACCGGCCCGCTGGTGCTGCTGGTGAACCCCTCGCAGCCGGTGAAAAGCATGAAGGATTTCGCCGCTTACGCGCGCGAGCAGCAAGGCAAGCTCTCAGTTGCGTCGCCAGGCGTAGGCAGTGCCAACCATCTGGCGATGGAATTGCTCGCGGCGCGCCTGCAGTTCAAATACCTTCATGTGCCCTACAAAGGCGCGGGTGAAGCGGTGGTGGCTTTGGCCGCAGGGCAAACCATGGCATCGTTGCCCTCCGTGGCGGGCATGTTGCCGCTGGTGGAAACGGGCAAGGTGCGCGCGCTGGCAGTCACTACACTCAAGCGCGTCGCATCGCTGCCCAACACGCCCACCGTCGATGAAACCATTGTGCCGGGCTTCAACTACGGCGTGTGGTATGGCGTCAGCGTACCGGCAGCCACGCCGCGTGCAATCATCGACCGTTTGAATGCCGCGTTGACGAAAGCCGTGCAAATGCCTGACGTGCGCGAGGCGATGGACAAACAGGCGATGGTGCCGCAGACCGGCACCCCCGCGGAATTCGCGACACTGATCGCGCGCGAAATCGATCAGACAGCGAAGCTGATGCAGCTGGCGGGGATCAAGCCGGAATAACTCTTAAGGAATTTAAGATGTCGCACACCTTGCCCTTTCCCGTTGGATTTGCTCTGGGTGTGATCGCCTGTACGGCAGCTTCTCTGGCAGCGGCCCAAACCTATCCCGTCAAACCGGTGCGTATCGTCACAGGTTTCGCGCCGGGTGGCTCCACCGATGTCATTGCGCGGCTGGTTGGCAACAAACTTGCCGAGGTGTTGGGCCAGCCGTTTGTGATCGAACACCGGCCAGGTGCGGCAACGGCCATTGCCGCCGAACGCGTGGCAAGCGCGCCACCAGATGGTTACACCTTGCTGCTGATCGCGGCCTCCACCACCTCGCAATCGGCGCTGCGGAAGAAAGCGCTGCCCTACGATCTGGAAAACGGTTTTGCGCATATTTCGATGCTGGCCGTGGGGCCGTTCGTGCTGCTGGTGCATCCGTCGGTGCCGGTGAAGGATGTGAAAGCGTTGATCGCCCTGGCGCGCGCTCAGCCCGGCAAGTTGAATGTCGGGTCGCCGGGTGTTGGCAGTGTGAATCATCTGGCGGCGCTGTTGTTCAACCATCGTGCCAAACTCAGCATGACCTATGTGGCATACAAGGGTTCTGCGGAAGCTGTGGTGGCCGTGGCCTCGGGGCAGATCGATTTGAGTTTTCCCAGCGTACCGGCGGCGCTGCCACTGATGGCGCAACAACGTGTGCGCGCGCTGGCTGTCACCAGCGCGCAGCGTGTGCCGGTGATCAAGGACGTGCCGACCATAGCTGAAGCCGCACTGCCCGGCTACGAATATTCGGGGGCGTTGGGCCTGAGCGCGCCCGCCGGCACACCGCGCGAAATCATCGCGCGTTTGAATACCAGCATCGTCAAGGTGGTGAATACGCCGGAACTGCGCGAAGCAATAGCCAAAATTGGCTTCGAGGCACAGACCAGCACCGCCGAACAATACACGGCATTCATCAAAGACGATATCGCCAAGATTGCGGTGGCTGTGGCGGCGGCAGGTTTGAAAGTGGAGTGAGTGTGCACAGGTACGGGCGCCAACTACCGGCGGCGCGCACGTTCATACCAACGCGACATCAGCTCCATGGCGATCCACGACGCCGCGCAGGTGACCAGTAGCGCGTATTCCCCCGCGCGCCAGCCCCAGTGGTCGACGATCAACGCGAATAGTGCCGGTGCGGTGGCGTTGACCACCACCACCGGTGTGGCGATCAACCCCAGCACCGTGCCATAGCCTTCCGCGCCGAACAGCGCCAGCGGCACTGCGCCACGCACAATGGTGATCACGCCCTGCGCAGCGCCCATCACCAGCGTGAACAGGACAATGGCAAAAAGATTGCCGCCCGCGAGAAGCAGCACCACGAACGACAGCGGCAGCACGCCGATGGCGATGCGGCCAACAGTCATGGCGCGCAGATGGCTGCCGAAAAAAATCTCTATAACCCGGCCGGCAAATTGCGCAAAACCCTTTAACGAAGCCACCCACACCGCAGCCACCGCCGTGAGCCCAGCGGCTTCCAACAGCGGCACCAGATGCACCGACACCACGCCGAAAATAAATCCGTTGAGCGACATCACCAGGGCGAAGAGCACCAACGCCATACGTCGTACGGCGCCGGTCAACGCCGGGCCGTCGCGTGCGGCCCGGGCTTTATCGGCAGGCGTGGCCGCTTTATTGGCGTCTTCGCGCCAGGCAAGGCCGAACCAGTTCAGCGGCAGGCACACCAGTAATTGAATTACTGCGAATACCACCAGCGTCTGCCGCCAGCCCAACGCTTCGTTGAGATAGTGTCCGATCACCCAGAACACGGTTGAGGCAAAAGCACCAAACAGGGTCAGATACGAAATCGCCAGCCGCCCGCGCGAGGGCGCCACCTGCACCAGCGCGGCGAATGCTGCGTCGTAGAGCACCAGCCGCATGCCGATGCCGAGGAACGCCCACACCGCGAGATACTCAATCTCGCCTTGCACTCGCGACAGCGCGTAGAGGCCGAGCGACACCAGCGCCGTGCCGAGGGTCATCACGGCTCGAGCGCCGTATTGGTCGATCAGTTTTCCGGCCCAGGGCGACACCACGCCGATGGCGATCAGCCCGGCGGTGAAGCCGGAAAACACCAGACTGCGGCTCCAGCCGGTCTCGGCGATGATTGATGCTGCGAGTACGCCCAGACAATAATAGCTGGTGCCCCACGCCGTGATTTGTGCAACGCCAAGGGCACAAATGACTCTAAACAGCGGATCGGTGATGCGTGTGCGCCAGGGTGAACTCATCGCGAAATCACGGCAGGCAAGACCACATTGCACGCAGTATCCCGTGAACGTGTGACAATTTGAGCAAGGTTAAACCCTATAATCGAGGAACACTGCAGGGGTGTGGCGCGTGAAATTGTAGTCGAACGCGCGGTACCCGGCGAATCCCATCCCACTACGCGCATTCACCCGAGAGGAGCAGCACATGGCATTTGAAACCATCGCAAACGATTACGGCCTGATCGGCAAGGTGGCCATCGTATCGGGCGCGGGCGGCCCCGTCGGACAGGGTCTGCAAGAAGGCGTGACCAACGGCCGCGCCGCCGCGATTTTGCTGGCGCGCGCGGGGGCGAAAGTGTGCGTGGTGGGCCGCACGCAGGATCTCGCGCAGCACACGGTGGACATCATCAAAAAGGAAGGCGGCGAGGCGTTTGCGCATGTCGCCGACGTGACGCAGGAATCGCACTGCCGTGCCGCTGTGGAAGCCACGCTGGCAAAGTATGGCCGCCTCGATTGTCTGGACAATAACGTTGGGCGCAGCGCGCCGGGCGACGTCACCGAAATGAGCATGGCCGAATGGCGCGACATGTTCGCGCTAAACGTCGACAGCATGATGATGATGTGCAAATTCGCGATCCCCGCAATGGCGAAAAACGGCGGCGGCGCCATTGTAAATATCGGCTCGCTGCGCAGCATTCGCCCGCAGAAATCCACTGTGTATTCGGTGACCAAGGGCGCGGTGGTCGCGCTGACCTCCACGCTTGCTGCCGATCATGGCGCACAGGGCATCCGGGCCAACTGCATTATTCTCGGCCCGGTGTTTACCCCCAACATCAACCGCAATCTCACGCCGGAACGCCGGCAGAAGCGCGCCGAGGCCTCGCTGATGAAACGTGAGGGCACGGGTTGGGACACGGGTCAGCTTGCGCGTTTTTTGTTGTCGGATCAGTCCAAGTTCATGACGGGGCAGAGTATCTGTTTGGATGGTGGAGCATCGATTGTTGGGCCATCGCGATAATGCCTGCTACTAATTTTTAGAAAGAATACCGGCATGCTGCCCACCCCAACTTTTCACCACGTGCATTTGAATTCAACCGATCCTGATTCGGCCATCGGTTTTTACACGCACGCTTTTGCCAGCACGTCCAAGGCCACTTGGAACGGCATTGCTGCGCTGCGCACACCGAACAACATCATGCTGCTGTTCGACAAGGTGGCTAAATCACCGCCGCTGTTGCCGCAAAGCGCGATCTGGCATTATGGCTGGCATGTCACCGATGTGCGCAAAAAACTGGCCGAGTACAAGGCCAGCAAGGAGGTGACGCTGATGCCGCTCTATACCGAAGACAGCGGTGGCTACGTTTACGTCAACAGCGACACCTGGCCCAATGTCGGCAATGTGCTGGGTCTCACCAAGCCACAAATCGCCGAGGCCAAGGCGAAAAACCTTCAACCCAGGGGCGGCGGCGGCTTTGCCTACATGGCGGCACCCGACGGCACGCTGGTGGAATACATCGGCGATCATCCAGCCGAGCGTTTCAATCACGTTCACATGTGGCAGGAGCAACCGTTTTGCGCGCAGTTGTGGTACCAAAAACATTTGAACGCACCGCCGATGCCGGGTTGGGGCAATACCGATCCGTTGACCGACGACACCTGCAAGACGCAACGCGGCCCCGACCGCACCTGGCCATCACTCACGCAGGATGGCATGTTTCGCACACCCCGCGCGGGTGTGATGTTTGGCGATGTGGCCGTGCAGTGGTACGCACCGCAAGGTGATGCCCCGCTAGTGGGCTCGCGCGGGCAGCGCTACGATCATCTGGCGTTTGGCGTAGCTGATCTTGACGCGTGGGTTACCAAGTTGAAGGGCGAGGGTGTGACGTTTCTTGAGGGGACTTACAAGTTGGGCGACACGCGCGCGGTGATGATTGAGGGGCCGAGCCGAGAGGCGCTGGAGTTGGTGGAGGTGAAGTAGCTGGTGGGGTTCGCGCCGGCCGATCATTGTTATTGCGTATCCATTTGGCTGAGAGCACAAAGGTAACCCGGTCATTCCCGCGCAGGCGGGAATCCATAAGCCCGTCTCAAGTGGTACTGTGTCATGGGTTCCCGTCTTCGCGGGAACGACCGAATTGAGAATATCAATTTCGCGATGCCCCGGTGCGTAGTTGTTCAGGAACAAATATCGACACATGGCGATCTACCTCGTCGTATTAATCTCCACCATCAGCCAGATGGGCTTCGGCGGCAGCCGTGTCGCGGTGTCGCTGTACGCGCTGGAGCTGGGCGCGAGCCAGCTCATGGTGGGGGTGATCGCCGCGTTGTATTCGCTAAGCCCGATGTTTTTTTCCATCGCGATCGGCCGTGTGTCGGACCGCGTGTCGCCCCACTGGCCGATGATCATCGGCTCGATGATGATGATGGTGGCGCTGCTCATTCCGGTGGCCGCGCCCAGCCTTGTGATGCTGTGTGTACTGGCATTCTTGAACGGGCTGGGGCACCTGATCTTCAGCATTCCGCTCGAAGCGGCCGTCGGCGGCGTGGGCGGGCCACAGTACCGCACGCGCAACTACGCATGGATCACCATGACCTGGTCTATCGCGAATTTTCTGGGACCGCTGACGTCCGGCATTCTGATCGACACCATCGGCAATCAGCGTGTGTTCTGGGTGCTGGCGCTGCTGGTGGCGCTGCCGATACCGTTACTGTGGTGGAAGCCGCGCATCTGGCCGGCCACGGTCAAGCCGTCGAATGAGGGAGCCAAGGGCGAAGGCGGCAAAAGCGTGTTTGATCTTTGGCGCATCCCCGCATTGCGCGCCACGTTTATCGCGGGCGCCATCATCGGCTCGGCGCAGGAGTTGTTTCAGTTTTATATGCCGGTCTATGGTCATGCGGTAGGCCTGTCGGCCTCCGCCATCGGCATGGTGCTGGGCATGGTGGCACTGGCGGCGTTCGTGATTCGCGCGGCGCTTCCGTTTATAGCCAAGAAATTGACCGAGGCCACCATCCTCACCGCCGCCATATTTGTAGCGGCAACCGCCTATCTGCTGCTGCCGTTTTTTGTGAATGCGTACGCGCTGGCGGTGATAGCGTTTCTGCTGGGCCTCGGCGTGGGTTGCGCGCAACCGATGCTTATGTCGCTGCTTTACGTGCTGGCGCCCGCTGGTCGCATTGCCGAGGCCATCGGTCTATATAAGACGCTACGCAGCGTCACACACGTGGTGATCCCGATTTTCTTCGGCACTGTGGGCACCGCGTTTGGCTTCAAGACCGTGTTTCTGTCGAACTCGGGTTTGCTGGCTTTTGGTGGGTATATGCAAACCAGGGCTAAGGCGGCGATAGAAACTTCTAGTGCGAAATCGCCCTGAATAAGGGCGTTTAAAAAGATGAATAAAAACAAATAGGTACATATTTTTTGCGCACCCGTTTTGGTATTGCACTGGCGGCCTTCCCGCGTTTACTCGGGCCGTGTTGAGCTGGTGCAACAGCCTACGCTGTAGTTCACCCCAGGAGATCATCATGCCCAGAATCGAACCCCTGCCCATAGGCGCTGTCCCCGAAGTCGCGGATATTTTTGAGCAAATCAAGGCGAGCGGACATTACATCCCCAACAGCCAGTTGATCCTGCAAAGGAAGCCGGCGATTCTAAAGGCGCTGCGCGGGTTGATGGCGGCCATCATGAACGCAGACGGTGAGGTGCCACTGGGTACTAAGCGTCTCATTGGCTACATGGCCTCGCGCGCGCACGGCTGCCACTATTGAATGGCGCACAACGCTGGAGGGGCGCTCCAGCAAAAAGTGGCCGACGCAAAACTTGCGGCGGTGTGGACATTTAAAACCAGTCCGTTGTTTAGCGATGCCGAGCGCGTGGCGTTGGAATTTGCGATTGCCGCTGCGGCGCAACCCAATGCCGTCACCGACGAACTCTTCGAGCGGATGAAACAGCACTGGAGCGAAAATCAGATCGTTGAAATCGTCTCGGTGATTTCATTCTTTGGATTCATGAACCGCTACAACGACACCCTGGCGACACCGCTTGAAGACGAGCCTATCGCCGTGGCGGAAAAGCATATCGCGGTGCAAGGTTGGGAGCTGGGGAAGCACGGGCGGTAGCGCGACCCTGATTCTTGCGCCGCGCTTGGAGAACTCGTCAAAAAGTATTACAGTAAGCTCTTTGGTAATACTTCGAGGTCAATCATGGCGCATCAAGTCACGGTCAAGGGACAAGTAACCATCCCCAAGAAAGTTCGGGATTACCTCGGCATCGCCGCGGGCAACGGCGTTGAGTTCGAGGTGGACGCACAAGGCCAGGTGTTGTTGCGCAAGGCCGGCGCGCGCGCGCGGCGTGCGCCCGTCCCCAGCCGCTTTAGCGCATTGCGTGGCACACGCAAGACGGGCATGAGCACCGACGACATCATGAACCTGTTGCGCGGCTACGAAGAAGACGCCAAGGATCCCGGCTTTCGAAAGCCCGGCAAGTGATCTTCGTCGATTCCTGCGTGCTGATTGACGTAATTGAAGATGATCCACACTGGGCGGACTGGTCACAACGCCAGCTTGAATCTGCCGCGGCTACACAGCAACTGGTGATCAACCCGGTGATCTACGCTGAAATCTCCGTGCGCTTCGACCGCATGGAGGACGTCAACCGCCTGCTGGATGCCGCGCAAATCACACTCACCGACATGACGCGAGAGGCGCTGTTTCTCGCGGGCAAGGCGTACCAGCGTTACCGCCAGCGCGGCGGCACGCGTACGGGCACGCTGCCGGATTTTTTCATCGGCGCGCATGCTTCGGTGTTGGGTGCGCCTGTCATCACACGCGACGCCAGCCGTTACGCAGGCTATTTCCCGGCGCTGCGGCTCATCGCGCCCGGCGCGGGGCCGCGTTAAGCCATGCCCACGCTTGATTGGCTTAACCGCGACGAGGCGATGCGCATCGCCGACGGCGTGCCGTAGCGCCTGCTGGAGCATGTCTGCAGCCACGGCGACGCCGCTTCGGGCAATCTGCTGATTCAGGGCGACAACCTGCAGGCGCTGAAGACATTGCTGCCGCTGTATCGCGGGCGGGTGAAGTGCATCTACATCGATCCGCCGTACAACACCAAAAGCGCGTTCGAGCACTACGACGACAATCTGGAGCACAGCCAGTGGCTGTCGATGATGGTTCCGCGTTTGGTGCTGCTGCGCGAACTGCTGGCCGAGGATGGGTCAATTTGGGTGTCTATCGATGACAACGAGGGGCATTACCTTAAGGTGTTGATGGATGAGGTGTTTGGGCGGAAGAACTTCGTAGCAACTGTTGTTTGGCAAAAGATTTAGGTAATTAGGGCGAAACGTAACCAAAGTAGAGTTTCAAGAAAAGCTTAAAAACGTTGTCGTTGCGGTGATTGTATCGGTATTCGATTTCCTTCAGATACATCGGGAAATAATACTTCGACACGCCGCGATAGTTGTAA